>CAKZMS010000444.1 GCA_937128785.1 uncultured Opitutaceae bacterium
GATAATATCACCGCCGTTCTTGTGCGCATCAACTCCTAGCCTCTAAGCTTCCGCAGACTTTCTCATTTAGCCCCCCCCTTATTCTCATGAGTCATCCCGTCAAAATAACTCGTCTGTCCGGATTCGATCGCAACAAGAGCGCTGAATTCTCCGAATCCAAAATCACTCTCGGCACCGATGCGGGCTCCAGCATGCGCTTCGATGCCACGTGGGACAAGACGGTAAGCCCCCAGCACGGCGAACTGGTTTTGGAAAACGGCACGTGGTGGTATGTTGATCAAAGCAAGGAAGGCACGCTCCTCGATGGCCGGGAGATCAAACGCACCAAACTTTCCCCGGGGGCAGTGCTCGAACTCGGCAAGGGAGGACCCAAGGTCAAAGTCGAGTGGACGCCGCTGCCGCCACCGCTGAAACCCACCGTGCCCAAACCGGCTACGGCGCCAGTTCCACCCCCGCCGGCTGCTCCGGCCCCGGCCCCAGCCCCAGCTCCGGCCCCAGCCCGGGCTCCCGTGACTCCGCCACCTGTCCCGCGGGCTAAAAGTGCACCAAAGGCCCCCGCCAAGAGCGGTGGCGGGGGATCATCCAGTGCGGTTTGGGTGATTCCCGTCGTAGCCCTGATGCTGATCGTAGCCGCGGGAGCTGCCTGGTTCTTCCTCGGCCGCGGCGGCGATGAGGAGAAACTTGCCGCCGTAGCCCGGGACAAGGCCAGCGCCATGGGTCTGGTCGTCGCCGTCGTGCCGGGAACGGATGGGCCGCAAGGCGTCGCTACGGCGTGGGCGGTGGCGCCGACGCTTTACGCCACCAACAGCCACGTCGTTGAAAGTGTGGATGCCGTGCTCGGATTGGGGGGATCCGCCTTTATCGTGATCAACCGGGAAGGGGAGACGCGCCTGCGGATCACCGGCACGCGGATGCATCCTCGCTACGGCCAGCCCCTCACTGGATTCGAGGGCCGCCAGCCGGCGGTCCCGGCTTACGATGTAGGTATTTTGATTGTCGAGGGCACCGCTCCGGCGGTGTTTGAAATCGCCGACAGGCGGACGCTCGAAGGGGTCGACTCCGGTTATCGGGTCGCCTACCTCGGTTTCCCCATGGAAGGCATGGCCGGCGGATGCGTGGATCCGCGCAATCCGGTCGCCACGATGCAATCGGGCATCGTGACCTCCGCGACCGACTTCGGGCTCGCTGAAGCGGGCTATGACAAGCGCCACCTGATTCAACACAACCTGGGGGCGGCCGGCGGTGCCAGCGGCAGCCCGGTGTTTAATTCGGACGGCGAGGTCGTCGCCATCCTCAGTGCCGGAAACGTTGCCGGGGTGATGGAAAGTATTGATGGCAGCCTGGCCCGGGTGCCGTCGGGCGTCCTCGTCAACTTCGCCCAACGTATCGACCTCCTCGCCGAAATTTGGTCCGATTACCCCGCCGACTAAATCTGTTTGATTGTTGCTGTGCCTGAAACCACTCCCAACTCCAGCGGGGCTCCCTCGGATTGGCTGACCGCCGTTCAGCATCATCACCAAAATGAAGGTGATGTGCTGGAATTTGCCGAGTTGCAGCCCGGCGATCACCTGCAGGTGATGACCCGGCACACCCTCTACGATTTCGCCTGGCAGGAGGGGGATGAGGGCGACGCTTATTTGCGGACCAACCGGGAGGATCGCGTGGAAGGTAGTGTGCGCCTGGTGGGCTGTTGTTATGGTGCCGGTTCCACAATTGCCCCCAACCGGCTCTTCAATGGCGGCACTTTGGAGTATACATCGCAAGGCGGTTGCAAAATCCACCGCACAACTGCGATTGCATGGATCCGCCTCGTTCGTCATTGCTCACCCTAAACCTTTCCCCCGTCTTCGTTTCGATTGGCACGGTATTTGCCCAACCCTGTTTCCTATGAGGTCATTATATTTCGCCCCTACCATCATTCGTCGCTGCTTGAGTGCCGGTCTCCTGATCGCCCTCGCAGTCTCCTCCACCCGCGCGCAGGAAGCCTCTGACATAGCTACCGAGATTCAGGTCACCGAACTTGGATTGATGCGCGCCGTCCTCCTGCTCGATCACTCCGCCCGGGAGTCGGAGGATCGGATTGCCGAACAACTCACCGAAGTCGACTTCAGACTGGTGCCCGCCGCGGTGATGGTCGACGGGCGAATGCGTCCCTCTCGCATCCGCGAGGTGGCCGAGCGGGAAGACGCCGACCTGGTGCTGTATGCCAAGGTCAAGACCCGCGAACTTCCCGCCATGCAGGACTTCCGTATTTTCGAAGGAGAAGCCACGACCCAGATCTGGATCGCCACCACCGGAGAGTTGATCGCCTCAAACACCTCCCGCACCAAAGGCGTGCGCTCAACCGATTCCTTCAACGCCGAGCGCAGTGCGGTGGAGCGTTCGCTCGATGTCGCGACGGATGCCGCCATCGAGGACAGCTTGGACAAGGCACACAAGATCCTCGCCCACGAGGCGGTGTTGGTAAACGTCTTCAGCGACAGTGCCCTGCTC
>CAKZMS010000445.1 GCA_937128785.1 uncultured Opitutaceae bacterium
GCGGCGCTGCCGGCAAACCGATCGACTTCGTCATTATTCGAGAGAACTGCGAGGGCCTGTTTTCGGAGCGGCTCACCCCCCGCGAAGAGGGCCGCGACTTTGAAACCGATGTGATGAAAATCACCCGTCACGGCGCCGAGCGGGTCTGTCGGGAAGCTTTCAAACTCGCCGCGAAACGCCGGCGCCACGTCACACTCGTGGACAAAGCCAACGTCCTCCCGTCGATGGCCTTCTTCCGTAAAGTTTTCGACGAAGTGGCGGCCGATTTTCCGGACATTGCGACGGATCGAGTCTACGTCGACGCGATGTCGCTTTTCCTCGTGCAGCACCCGGAGAAATTCGACGTCATGGTCACCGAAAATATGTTCGGCGACATCCTTTCCGATCTCGCCGCCGGCATTGTCGGCGGGATGGGCATGGCCCCTTCCGCTGACATCGGCCCCAAATACGCTCTGTTCCAGCCCTCGCACGGCACTGCCCCAAGCATAGCCGGCCAGGGCATCGCCAACCCCATCGCCACCATTCTATCCAGTGCGCTCATGCTCGAATGGCTGGGTCACGACGAGACCGTTAAAGGGGCGCGACTGATCGAGGCTGCCGTCGCCCAAGTCATGAGCGATCCGGCCAACCGCACGGCCGATCTCGGCGGCACCACCGGCACCACGGAAATCGCGGATCGCGTCATCGCCGCACTGGGCTAGCTTTCACCTCACCCCAATCTGAATTCGTAACTCGTAATTCGAAAATCTTCAGGATGCCCCAAATCATCGATCTCACCCTTTCCGTCACCCCGGGACAGCGCGGGGTGGCAACGGAATCGGCCTTCACCAAGGCCGAGCATGGTTGGAATGCATCGACCTGGCACCTCTACTCCCACAGCGGCACCCACATGGATGCCCAGGTGCACTTTGCCGCCGGACCGGGCACCATTGATGAAACCTCTTTGGATTCCTGCTTCGGGCCGGCCTGGGTCGTCAAAATCCTGCCGTGCGAACCACGGCGTCTGCTGACCGTCGCCGATCTGGGCGACATCGCGGATCGTTTCAAACCGGGCGAGAGCCTGCTCTTCCACACCGGCTGGAGTGCCCATGTGGCCGATGCCACAATCTATCGCGATCAGATGCCACGCATCAGCGAAGAGTTGGCGCGCTGGATGGTGGATCACCAGGTGCGCCTGCTCGGGGTCGAACCCCCGTCCATCGCCGACGTCAATGACCTCGTGGAGGTCACCCTCATTCATGAGATCCTCCTGGCAGGCCGCATCAACATCGTCGAGGGCCTCACCAATCTCGACGCCCTGACTTCCGAGCGAATCCTCTTTGGCGCCACCCCGCTCAAGCTCCACCAAAGTGACGGTTCGCCGGTGCGAGCCTTTGCTTTTGAAGGGATTGATCCCGATCTCTTGGCCTGAACCCGATCGCGCTGCTGCAAATCTGAAATCGTAAATCGTCCTTCGTAACTCCCCTCCCCCATGCCCCGTCGCACCATAGTCGTTTTCGCCACCTTCCTCATATCGCTGCTGCTGTATATCGATCGCACCTGCATCCAGGTCGCGGGTGACAGCATCAAGGCGGATCTCGGGCTCACCGACACGCAGTTCGGTTGGGTACTGTCCATCTTCACGCTGGGCTATGCGCTGGCCCAAACGCCCTCCGGGATGATCGCCGACCGGGCGGGTCCGCGCGCCCTCCTGACCGGAGTCATTGCGCTCTGGTCGATCCTGACCGCCGCGACCGCCGCCGGCTTCAACTTCATCTCGATGCTCGTGGTGCGATTTCTGTTCGGGGCGTCCGAAGCCGGGGCTTTCCCGGGCATGGCTCGGGCCACGCTGTCGTGGTTCCCCACCCGAGAACGCGGACTCGTCACCGGAATCAATTTTTCGGCCTCACGTCTGGGCGGAGCGTTGGCGCTCCCCTTGATGGTGTGGCTCATCGACACCATGGGGTGGCGCGGTTCCTTCGTCGTATTGGGCGTCTTCGGGGTGGGTTTCGCCGGCGCGTGGTGGCTGTTCTTCCGCGACACCCCGGAAGAGCACAGCATGCTGAGCGATGAGGAAAAGGAACACATCGTGGAGAATCGCCAAAAGGTCTCCAACGACAGCGCGCCCGCGCCTAAATTTGGAGAGCTGGTCGCCAACTCAAATGTCCGGCTGCTCATGGTGCAGTATTTCTGCTCCAACTTCACTTTCTTCTTTTGTCTGTCCTGGCTCTTCAAACACGTGAAGAGCACTTACGACCTGACGGCATCGGATGCCGGCATGCTCGCCGCTTTACCGCTGCTCGGTGGTGCCGCGGGCAACTGGTTCTCGGGCTGGCTGGTGGACTTCCTCTTCCGCAACTACGGCGTGGTCGTTTCCCGTCGGGTGCCGGCCATCGTCGGTTTCGCCCTCGCGACCACCGGACTGTTGGTGAGTTTGGAAATGAACTCCGCCTTGCCGGCGGTGTTGTTCCTGACGATCGCCGTCTTCGGTGCCGACATGACTCTGCCCCCGTCCTGGTCCGCCTGCGTGGACGTGGGCGGAAAAACTGCCGGAGCCGTCTCCGGCACCATGAACATGGCCGGCAACATTGGTTCGTTCGTAACCAGCCTCGCCTTCCCCTACCTGCTGGTGTGGACCGGAAGCTCCACCCCTTTCTTCTTTGTTGCCGCCGGGCTCAATGCCATCGCGGTTGCCGTCTGGTTCTTCATCAAACCGCAGCACGCCATCCGCGCCGCTGCTTAGGTTCACATCATGTCGCTTAAAGTCATCTGCATCGGCGCCGGCTACTTCGCCCGTTTCCAATACAACGCGTGGAAACGCCTCCCGGAGACGACTGTCGTCGCCGCGCTCAATCGCACCCCGGAAAAGCTGACGGGCATTGCGGAGGAATATGGCATTCCCCGCATCGCTGCCCTGTCCGATCTGGAGACGGTGCTCGATGAGGAGAAACCCGACTTCGTCGATATCATCACGCCACCGGAAACCCACCTCGACCTGGTCGAACGCATTGCGGCCAAGGGAATTCATATCATCTGCCAAAAACCGGTGGCGCCCTCGGAAGAAGCGAGCCGGGCCGTCGTCGCGGCCGCGGCAAAACACGGGGTGCGGCTGATGATTCATGAAAATTGGCGCTGGCAGCCGTGGTATCGCGAAATGAAACGGCAACTCGAAGCCGGGGCCATCGGTGACCTCTACTCCATCGCGGTGCGCATGCGGATGGGCGACGGCTGGCCGGAGGACGCCTACCTCGCCCGCCAACCCTTCTTCCGCGACTATCCGCGACTGCTGATCTATGAAACGGGTGTCCATTTTTTGGATACGTTTCGTTTCCTCGGGGGTGAAATCACGTCCGTCGACGCCCGCCTGCATCAGCGCAACCCCGACATCAAAGGGGAGGATGCCGGTCAGGTCGTCTGCGGCTTTGCGTCGGGCGCGACCGCGGTGCTCGACGCTTCCCGTTACAATGAAGCCGATACCGCCGATGCCCGTTACACTTTTGGCACGGTGCGCCTCGATGGCAGCAAGGGACACCTGGAGCTCGATCTCGAAGGGGGACTCACGCTCAAGCCCTTGGGCGAAGATCCCCGTCCGATTGACTACTTTCATGAGCGCCGCGATTTCGCCGGTGACTGCGTGCACGCCATTCAGCGGCACTTCGTGGACTGTATGCTGCACGACACGCCGTTCGAAAGCACGGGCGAAGACTACCTCAGAACCGTGACATTGGTGGAAGCCGCCTACCGTTCGGCCGCGCACAACCAAGTCGAAACCATCGGCTGATTTTAAATCTTCATGAGTGCTGCCGCCATTCCCCACAACGGACTCGATCATC
>CAKZMS010000446.1 GCA_937128785.1 uncultured Opitutaceae bacterium
CGACGTGGATTTCGAATCCCAGACCGGTATCTATCGCGGCAACGCCCGCGCGGCGTTTGGCGACGTCATTTTTTTGGCGGACGAAATCCGCTGGCACCGGCCAACCCAAACCGCCACCGCGAGCGGCGATGCCATCCTTCAGCGAGGGAATCTCCGTCTCATCGCGGAAGAGTTGTCGTACGAGATGACCACCCGCAGCTACCAAGTCCAAGCGGTCCGACTGGGCCAGGATCCCTACTACTTCAGCGGTGCTTCCCTGGCGGGAGATGATCAGGAAATCACCTTTACCGATGCCATGCTCTCATTCGGCGACCCCGGGACCTGGGCTCCCACCCTGCGCGCCCGCACCTTGACCTACGATCCGGCCACCGGGCGTATTCGCGCCTCCGGCGGCAAGGTGGGAATCGGATCGTTCACCTGGTTGCCGCTGCCAAATGTATCCTTGCCGCTGGAAGGACCGGATCTTTTCGAAATCACCGTCGACGGCGGGGCCTCCAGTCGACTCGGACTGTGGGGACGAATCGGGGCGACAGTGCCCATCGGAGAAGTTTGGCGTGCCGGGGCTGACGTGGGGATTTATACAAATCGCGGGGTAATGTTTGGACCAGCCTTTGGTTATGACCGTTTCTCACCTGACGGAACAAAAGTGCACGGCCGTTTCACCAGCGGCTACATTCGCGACAGCGGCGACCAAGGGGATCTCGGCACCGACAGTCTGGGTCGCCCCATCGATCCGGACCGCGGGCTGATCGGCTGGGTGCACCAGCAAACCATTTCCGAAACCCTCTCCTTCAACGCCGAGCTGAACTATTGGAGCGACTCCGAGGTGTTGCGTGATTTCCGGCGGCGAGATTTTTTTCCCGTGCAGGTTCCGGACACCTTCGCAGAGCTGAACTACCATGCCGGCAACACTGTCGCCGGCGTCTTCGTGCGCGCTCAGCCCAACGATTTTCACATCATGCGGGAGCGGCTGCCTGAACTGACTTGGGAAATCCTGCCCTCACCATTGGCCAGCGGAATCATTCACCAGGCTCAGTCCTCCTTCGTCGCATTGCGGGACAATCCCCCCGGACCGGAGCCCGAAATCACCTCCTCCCGGTTTGACGCCTACTACGGACTGTCGCGGCCTTGGAGTCCCACCAACTGGCTCGCCCTCAATCCGGTGGCTGCCGCCCGCATGACCCACTACACGGAGGCCACCGGCGGAAAATCCGACTACACCCGCACGCGCGGAGAGCTTGGCTTGGATGCCTCCATGCGCTTTGCCGGCACCTTCGATTACCAGAATGAGCGCTGGGATATCGATGGGCTTCGCCACCTGGTGACACCGCGGGTTTCGTATCGCTACATCGACAACGCCGACCAAGGCACTGCCTACATCCCGCAAATCGATCGACGCGTTTTCGCCACCTACCTCGAGCCACTCGGCCTGGGCGCCCGCCGCCAGATTGACGATCTCACCGCCACGAACACCATCCGGTTAGCGCTGGACCAACGCCTCCAAACCCGGGATCCCAGCTACGGTTCACGAGACTTGGCCCAACTCAATCTCGCCATCGATTCCCGGTTCGACCAGCTTCCGACCGAACGCACGCTCTCGGCGCTGCACACGGAAATCCGCTTGAGTCCGGCTCCTTTCCTGGACTTCGACGTCTACCACCGAGCGACCCCCGGTGACTGGGATATGCGGGAACTCAACACCGCCATCACGCTGCACAACGCGGACCAATGGCAACTCCAGCTCGCCACCCATTATCTGGAGTCGGACATCCAGGAGTACATCGGCAGCTATGCCTATCGCTTCAATGAAGTGTGGCAGGGCTACACGCGACTCCACTTTGATTGGCGTCGCGATCGATTTGTGGAACAAACCTACGGCATTCGCCAGACCATTGCCAACCGTTGGGCCATCGGCTACGAGATCTCCTTTTTTGAGGGGCAACGTCGGGAGAGCGACTTCAGCTTCGGGATCCGTCTGGATGCCGTCACGTTTTAGGGAATCGCACCATGAGCCGCATCGAGAACCAGCGTCGCCTGTTCCTGGAGTTGGTGGAGCTGTTGCGGCCGCATTGGCACCGCGACCCGGGACAACCGCAACGTCTGGCCGATTGGCTCGCACGCCATCGGGCCGGCAGCCGGGACCGCCGGTTGTATCGGGAACTCACCTACACGCTGTGGCGTATTCTGCCGTGGGTTGAGGACGCCTCCCCCGACACCCTCGTCGCACGGGTCGCGCAACACGCTCAACGCAGCAAGGCGACGGCTGACTTCATCGATGCCTATGCCATGGAAGCCGCGGGAATGGCTTCGCCTACAGCATCCCTGCTGCCGCCCTGGATCGACGAAGAATTGGCCTGCGATTCCCGAGTGGAATCATCACTGCTCTCCCGTGCTCCCCTGTGGATTCGGCAGCAGTCCGGGGACGCCACGGCCGTAAAACGGGATTTTCCCCAAGCCGAGCCTTCCCGCCACATCGATAACGCGTGGCGACTCCCGATGGACACCCGGGTCTTCGACACCCCCGGTTACCGCAATGGCGTAATCGAAATCCAGGACATCGGATCGCAAGCGCTGCTGCATTGCCTGCCGGAACTGCCGGCCGGCCGTTGGTTGGATGCCTGCGCTGGAGCAGGCGGAAAGACCCTGCAACTCGCTCAGTTGCTGAGCTATCGACCGGACTCCGAAATCGTGGCCCACGATGTGCGGCCCGCGGCGCTCCGGGAATTGGAACAACGCCGCAAACGGGCCGGCATGACCTCCATTTCCACCACGCTCGAACCGACGGGCAGTTTTGACGTGGTCCTGGTTGACGCCCCTTGCACCGGGAGCGGCACCTGGCGGCGGGCTCCCCATCTGAAGTGGACGACGAATCCCAACAGCATCCGCCGGGCGGCCGAGAAACAGTCCCTGTTGTTGGACCGGTTTTCCCAGCGGGTGAAGCCGGGCGGGTGGCTCGTGTACCTGACCTGTTCACTTTGCCGGTCCGAAAACGAATCGGTGCGGACTGATTTCCTGACCCGGCACCCCGCGTTTCAACCCTTGCCGATCAATCACCCGCGCACTCAGGCCGTTGTCGAGGATGGCTATCTGACCCTGAACCCGTGGGAGCTGGACTCCGATGGCTATTTTGTGGCCGCGATGCGGAGAATCTAGCCTCCGGTTCCAGCCGCCGGGTGTTTTTTGTTGCGACGGGTCCTCCGGCCCCAAACCTGCCGCTGACCGTGGTTCCCGATTCTGATCTCCGCATTAAACTGCCCGTATTTGAAGGGCCGCTCGACTTGCTCCTCTTCCTCATCCGGAAGAACGAACTCGATATTTACGATATCCCGATCGAGTCCGTGACGAAACAGTACATCGAGATCCTGCACTCCATGCAGGAGCTGAATCTGGACGTGGCCGGCGAGTTTTTTGTGATGGCGGCCACCCTCATGGAGATAAAAAGCCGGATGCTGCTGCCCCGGGGCGAGGCCGCGGTGGATCTGGGCTCCGATGATGGCGACGGCATCGACCCCCGCTGGGAGCTCGTGCACCAGCTCCTGCAATATAAGAAGTTCAAGGAGGCGTCCCACGAACTCGATAAAATGGCCACCTTCCAGCAAGGCCTGCTCAGTCGCCATGTTTCCCGGCTGACCGTTCCCGCCAGTGAGCGGCCTCTCGATCCGCTCGACCGCGTCGACCTTTGGAATGCGTTCAATCTCGTGCTCCGCCGACTGGCCGAAAAAATGGTGGTGGGCGAGATCAAGGATGAGCAGGTGACCGTCGCCGATCAGATGGAATGGCTGCTCAATCGCATTTCCACCGAACCCCGGTTTGTCTTCTCGTCGTTGTTTACCGGTCCCATCACCGTGCGATTGCTGGTGGCCACCTTCCTCGCGGTCTTGGAGCTCGTCCGCATGGGACGTTTGGACGTGAAACAGGATGAAGCCTTCGCCGATATCGTGTGCGAAGCCCGGGACAATCCTCAAAACCCCCTTGAAACCCCAACCGATACCGCCACCGTATCCGCGTGAGCTCTTCGTCCGACCAACCACCCTCCTCCCCGCAAAAGTCCGGCCAAGCCGGACTCGTCGGCGTCGGTTTGGACAACGAGGACGGTCACAAGCGCATCACCACCGGGGACAAGTTCGCGCTGGTCGGCGGTTCCCAGGAAACGCACGAGCGCATGACAGAAACTGTCGTGAAAACCTTCGAGGAGCTCAAGAAACGCGACAAACAGCTCGAGACGGTGGATCGACGGGAGCTCGCCGAGATCCTTCACAAGTCCACTCCGGACTGAGACCCCCGGTGTTCTCCTGATGGCTCCATCTGAACCAGATTCGTCCGCCTCCCTTAAATTCTCCTCCCCCATGCCAAAATGGGAGGACGGCATCGGTCCTCGATTCATTCCTTTTTGGCAAACAGCGCTCGCCGCACTTGCAGCCGCCGGATCGGTCGCTTTCGCTCTTCTCCTCTACAGCAAACTCTGATTTCTCAATTTTATGTCAGCAAATATCGCCAACCTCGATTCATCCTCCTTCTCGACCACCATCAGCGGTGAGCAACCCGTGCTCGTCGACTTCTGGGCGCCTTGGTGCGGACCCTGTAAAGCCATCGCGCCGATCCTCGAAGAGATCGCGACCGAGTTGGACGGCAAACTGACCATCGGCAAGGTCAACGTGGACGAGAACGAAGCGATCTCCGCCGAGTATGGCGTGCGCGCCATCCCCACCCTGCTCCTGTTCAAGGGCGGCAGCGTGGTTGAGCAAATCGTGGGCATGACCTCCAAGGATGCCCTGCTGGAAAAGCTCAACGCCCACGTCTGAGCTCACCTCTCACCACTTTCAAAACGCGCTTCCATCCGGGGCGCGTTTTTTTGTGCCCCCCGGCGCCAGTCCACCGCATTCGATTTTCACAGGAAAGGTCGGAACAGACCGCTGGGCCGTCCGGTTCCAGGCTGACCACGCACCACTCCAACGCACCGGGGTTAGCGACCCCGGCTACAGCAGGACGCGCTGAAGTCAGCCTCTACGTCCAAACCAAATTTCCCGCCGCGCCCGGCGGTCACGCCCTACCCCAACCCAGCCCCTCCGCCGCGTCAGCGGCGCGGATTCCCTCTTGATACTTGTTACTTGATACTTGGAACTTCGCGTAGCGCTACGCGCTCGCCACCAAGGCGATCGAAACCAACAGCGCCATGAGCGCCACGTGCCGGCCGGTTCGGCCCAGCAAAGCGATCAGCTCCGCGGCGGTCTCCGATTCGTGCAGGCTTCGCATCTGCCTGAAGCCCAGCCACGCCCCCACTGCCGCAACCGTAAGACCCTCGATTGGCCCCACCAGTTTGCCCATGACCAGCATGATGGCGACCGCCGTCATGATGCCATGGCCGAGGGCAAATTGTCGCCGGGCAAAGGTGCGCCCGAAGCGGACGACGGTGGTCCGTTTCCCGGCCTTCCGGTCCGTATCGACATCCCGATAATTGTTCACGACCAGAATATTGGTGGACAACGCCCCCATTGCGGCGCCGAGCGCCCACGCTGCTCCGGTCACGTTCCCCGCTTGGACATAATAGGTTGCTCCCACCGCAACCAAACCGAAAAAAATGAAAACAAAGAGGTCTCCCCAACCATGGTAGGCCAAGGGATACGGCCCGCCCGTGTAGAGGATGCCGCAAGCGATGGAAGTGATACCGATAACCAGCAACGGCCAACCTCCCCAGCCCAGCAGCGTTAAGCCCAGCGCAAACGCCAGGGCGAAGACCAGCCCCATGGCGCGCTTCATCGCGGCGGGGCTGATCAGTCCCGCCGCGACCGCCCGCCGGGGCCCAATCCGATCCTCCGTGTCGGCCCCTTTCTGGAAATCAAAGTAGTCGTTCGCGTAGTTGGTCCCGATCTGGATCAACAAGGCGAAGCCCAAACAAATTGCTGCGGCCACCCCATCGAAAACGCCATCCGCCCACGCCAACGCGCTGGCCACCATGACCGGCGCAACGGCTGCGGGCAGCGTGCGAGGGCGGGCAGCTTCCCACCACAACGACACCGAACCCGCAGAACTCATCGCGAGACGATCTTCGTCTTCTTGCGGAACTGCACCAGGCGTTTGCGCGACAAAATCGCCACGGCCGGGGGCATGATGGCCAAGGCGGCCATGACCAACGTGGGCTTCATGCCGTTGCCAAAGAAAATCGACAAAATGGAAATACCGACGCCGTAAACCGCCAGGAAGGAAGCCGGATTGGGCAACGCTACATTGATCGCCCAAATCGCCATGAATCCCAGCAGAGCTGCTTTCCAACCCACCAACACAAACGCCAGTCCCAGGACAAAGAAAACCGGCGGATACAGCACCAACTGCGATTCCACTCGAAGCATCTGGATCAGCACCGCGGCCATGAGGATCACGGCCTGAGTGAGAAATATGACGTTGGCGACGGAGACGCCCGGCACCGAGATCGTCTCGGTCAGCAGCACTGGCAGTGAGATCGAAACCGCGAATCCACCCGCCAACGCGCG
>CAKZMS010000447.1 GCA_937128785.1 uncultured Opitutaceae bacterium
CAAAGTCACCGAAGCCCAGGGCGGGATCTACCAAGACACCGTCTTCCACGAAGCATCCGCCCGGCAAGTCAACCGCTACTGGATCGATTTGGCCTAGCCTCAAAAGGTAGGGTCGGCTCGCCGAGCCGACCGGTTACAAGCTGATGGACGCAGTGCGCAGTTCGCAACATCTCTCGCCTCCTTCCCCCTTCCACCGCCCCAACCTCAACGCGCCCGGCTACCACCGAACGCCAGCAGCCCGCGGGGTCGGCGTCGTTAAAAAGTGAATGAAGGCCAAGCCGGAATTCACTTTTGCCTCGTCGTTTCACTCCTCAGGTGTCGCTACGCTCGAAACCGACCCGACCCCTTTTCGCGTCCGACTCCCATGCAACCACCCAGCCGCCTAGGCCTTGCTCCAGTCCAACATCCGTTGGATCGGCGTCAGCGCCGCCGCCCGCACACTTTCGTCCATCTCGATCGCCGGACTCAGCGTCTTCAGTGCGTCGCGCACTTTCTCGATCGTGTTCATCTTCATGAAGCGGCAATCGTTGCAGGCACAGGTATTCGTCGGACCAGCAATGAAGGTTTTGTTCGGCACGTCCTTTTGTAGGCGATGCAGCATGCCGCTTTCCGTCACCACGATGATGCGATCGGCGGGCGATTCCTGGGCAAACTTCACCATCAGTTCGGTGGAGCAGACCTCGTCGGCGATATCCCGCACGGCCTGCACGCACTCGGGGTGGGCGACGACCGGAGCATCGGGAAACTCCAAGCGGATTTTTTCAATGGCTTCCGTGGTGAACTGCACGTGGGCGTAACAACTTCCCGGCCACAGCTTCATGTCGCGCCCGGTCTGTTGGCTGACCCATTGGCCGAGGTTTTGATCGGGCACAAAAAGGATGTCTCGATCCGCCGGCACCTGGGCCACGATTTTCTTGGCGTTGCCGCTGGTGCAGATCACGTCGCTGAGTGCTTTCACGCCGGCGGAGCAATTGATGTAGGCGACCACGTAGACATCCGGATTCTGCTCCTTGTAGGCGGCGAGACGATCGGCCGGGCAGGAGTCGGACAGCGAGCAACCCGCATCCATATCGGGCAGCAACACGGTGCGACCGGGGTTCACGATCTTGGCTGTCTCCGCCATGAAGTGCACGCCACAGAACAGGATCACATCGGCCTCGGCGGCCTGCGCTTGATAGGAAAGTCCGAGTGAATCACCCACGTAGTCAGCGACCTGTTGGATCGCTTCCACCTGGTAGTTGTGCGCGAGGATGACGGCGTTGCGCTCCTGTTTGAGGGCGAGGATTTCCTGTTGTATCTCCGTGAGCTCCGGCGGAGCGGCACGCGGCGAGAGAATCAAAGGTTCGTAGTCCAGAACGGCGGGCATGGTGTGAGTCGGGTTAA
Organism: uncultured Opitutaceae bacterium; assembly: GCA_937128785.1. Classification (GTDB taxonomy): domain Bacteria; phylum Verrucomicrobiota; class Verrucomicrobiia; order Opitutales; family Opitutaceae; genus Actomonas. The sequence goes on from CAKZMS010000447.1 coordinate 1,384, forward strand.
ATGGGAAAATTACGGCCGGCGGGCGAAAGCTATCGGTCTTTCATCGTCTCTACCAAATCGCGGAACTCCGGATAGCCGCGCAGGCAATGGAGATCGGGATCGTTCTCCATCCAGTCGTAGTCGGCGTAACCAAGATCGATGGCTTCGCGCAGGGATTTGAGCGCGTCACGATGGCGTTCACTGAGGGCGAGGGAACAGGCGAGATTGTAGCGGGCAGTCTCGTCTTCCGGGCACAGGCGCACCATGCGGCGATCCATCTTCAGGCCATCTGCAATCCGGCCGGTTTTGGTATAAAGTCCGCCCAGAATGGCCACGACATCCTCGTAGCGGGGATCGCGTTTGTAGATGGATTCGAAGAATCCGATTTCCCATTCGGGATCTGTTTTGCGTGCCACCCTCGGGTTCTCCTTAGGCGGACTTGTGCTTGCAGACACCGTCGTCGCGCAACCGGTTGCAGCGGGCGGAGACCTGAAGGCGTTGGGAGACCGGCCGCAGGCCGACCTTGGACGCGACCGAATTGCCATACCATTCCATGAACGGGGCCTCGATCTCGAAGATATGGTCGCAGTCCAAGCAGATAACCTGCGCGACTTCCGTGCCGCCTTCGACGTTCGGCAGGTAGTATTTCAGGTTTTTGCCGATATCGATTTCACGCAGCAACACGCTCTCCACCATGATGGGCAGGGTGCGGTAAACCGTGGCACGGGAAACGGAGTCGTCGATCTTGCGGGCGAGATCCAACAGGTCCTCCGCGGTGAAGTGTTCCGTTTGCGCGAAGGCCGCCTCGAAGATCGCCAAACGTTGGTTGGTAACGCGTAGGCCCTTGGTGCCCAGGTAGGATTTGAATTTTTCGCGCGCGGCGTCGTTGCTCACGTCAGCGAATGTCGGCGGGGGAGGCTGGCCCTGTCAATCGTTCGTCGGCGGCCTTGCCCCGACGCGATCCGGTGCCCACAAAGGGCGAATGGAAGATCGCAGGTGCCCA
>CAKZMS010000448.1 GCA_937128785.1 uncultured Opitutaceae bacterium
GGCACTGAAGGCCATGCGCCTGCCGGTTCGGGCCTGTTTGACGCCGCCGATGCATGGGAACGTGGGCAATATCGGTCTGCCTATCGCTTTGCTTGCGTTGGGTGATGCGGGAATGGCCTATACGATGGGATTTGTCGTGGTGGTGCTGATCAGCATTTTCACCATCGGCATGTGGATCCCGGCGGGGGAGTTGACGACGTTGGCGGACGCGAAGCGGCGGTTGGAACTGCTAGCCAAGAATGGGCCGACGGCGGACGCCTGTACGTTTCGGCAGCTGTTTGCGGCGCCGGGAGGGTCTTAGATTGTGACGTGCGGAGCGGTTAGGGGGTCATGTCGAAAGACATCAATTCGGTCCTTCCGCCTTCGCCGAGGCTTCGGCTAGACGAGCAGGACTCCATAAACAGTATAGCGATAGGACTCCGGGCTTCGGGCGGGGGACGGGGTCACGTCGAAAAACGTTAATTCTGTCCTGACGGACTCCATTAACGTTTTAGCGACATGACCCCGTTTGGGGCGGCCCCCGCTCAGGCGGTGGCTTTTTCGAGGAGTTCGCCGAGGCGTCCCTCGGTGGTCGCGGAGGTCTTCGCGACGAAGCCGCGTTTGTGGGCGAAGTGGACGTCGGGTTCCTCGGTAATTTTCGTGAAGTCGAAATGGGGGTGATCGCGATGGCGGGAGAGGCCGTAGCCGGCACCGCGGCGATCCGGGGAAACGATGGCGACGACGATGTTGTTGAGTCCCTTCTCGACGATGTAGCGATCAATGCCGGACGAAGGTTCTTCCGGGAGCGGGTCCGTCCGCGGCAAAAACAAAACCTGGGGAGCGGACTCCAGCGCGCCTTCGTTGACTTGCAGGGTCCAGAGTTCGGCATGCTGTTCGATGAAGTCGAGACGAGCGCGCAGGTTGCGCAGGTAGTCAAGCAGGTCTTGCCCGACCTGCCGCATCATCTCCCAGAGGGGTTCGCCGGCGGCGTGGCGAGACTTGGCGGCGAAGCAGCGCAACATCGTGCCATCGATGGGGGAGGAGAGTTGGTTGACGGCCGCCCGGGGCACGTTGAGGAGCTTGGCCGTAGCGTTGGGCCCGCGGCAGTCGAACCACTCCGCCGGCTCCAACCAATCGCAGAAGCTGCGGGCATCCTCGTAGAGGTTGAGGGCCTTGAGCACGAGCGATAGCGCACAGACGGGGTCGGCGTCGTCGGGCAAATGGTGATGATCAAAATTGTTGAGCTTGGTGTCGTGAGAGTCGCCCACGTCCACGACCACGGTCGCAGCGTTCTGTAAATCCTCCGCCGTAGGCTCGCGCCGCAAGATCGGAGCCGGGGCATGCGCCAGCAACACGCAGCAGGCGAGAAAATCATCCTTATGGGCGCTGCCCGGATGCGTCAGGATGGTGGTGTAGGGAACCATGATGGGCGGACCCTGCGGGGCTGGCGACATCGTGGGCAAGCCACTAATCGGCGATCCATTGATCTATGCTAGTAGGCCACGCCGACGATGAACACGACCCACGTGCCGACAGCGAGATGGGAGACAGCGGCGGCGAGGTAAGAACGTTCCCGTTGAAACACCCAGCCCCAGATGAGACCACCGGTGAAGGCGAGCACGGCAAACACGGGGCTCAGGTGCACGTGGAGAATGGCGAAAATGATGTTGGCAAGGAGTAGGGCTTTCCAGCGATCGGGTTGGCCGGCTGTGCGATAAAAGAAGGCCAGTCCACCCTGGGTGACGGCACGCACGTATTCCTGGGCGAAGCTGAGCACCGCGTAGATGCCGAGGAACAGCAGCCACTGTCCCCATTGCATGGACTGATTGGCAGCGAGTGCTCGCTCGGGCTCAAACAAGCGACCGGCACCGGGGTGGGCTTGCAGCCATCCCCACTTAATCACGACGACGGCGGCCATGACGGGCAACGACCAGAGCAATCCGCGCCAAGCTTGGCGGGCCCAGTTGGTAAAATCCAAACCGTAGACGGTCTTCGGTAGGGCAGAGCCCCGTTGGAAGGCCCAGGTCATACCGGTGAGGAAAATGATGAAGCCAAATGAGATGATGCTGTCCGACGGCAAAACGTCCTTCAGCTGATTGGCGATAGGCAGGAGAAAAACGTAGAGCGAAACCGTGACCAAGATGCGACCGACCATCATCAACGACGCCAGCAGCTGTCGTTGGGTCGCCCGTTCGGCGTCGTGCTTTTGCTGCAGATGGTCGTTGGTTTTGATCAGTCGGCTGACCAGATGGCTGGCCAAACTGGAAATAACGCCGGAGCGGATACCGCCCGTTTCGGGGATGTCGTCGGGAGTGAACGTGCGGGTGGTGACCGCGGATTTTGCGACCACCGTGGCGGTGGCGGTTCGGTTTTCGAAGGCGGACATCTCGCCGATGGTCTCGCCGGAAGGGCGGATGAAGGGCGATCTCACGGTTTTCAACTGGGGCGACGGGTCCTGGTGGATCATGGGCTCCTACTATCTGCGGCAATGGCACATGCGCTGGTTCGACAATCATCTCGATCCGGCGCGCGACGGTGATGTCGCGGCGCGGGATATCTCCGACGCGACGGTCGGCTTCTCCCTCGCCGGGCCAAACTCGCGCAAGGTGCTGGAGAAACTCACTCATCAAGAC
>CAKZMS010000449.1 GCA_937128785.1 uncultured Opitutaceae bacterium
GGGCACCGAAGAAGGCGCGCTGGGCCTGGAGCAGGTTCGCCGGCAGGCGGGCGGCGCGGTAGCCGTCGTAGTAAGCGAGGGCGCTGCTGAAGGTCGGGGCCGGGATGCCGTATTCGGCGGAGAGGGCCACCACTTTGCGCCAGCTGTCCTGTGCGTCCTGAATCGTCTTGTTGAAGTAAGGATCGAGCAGGAGGTTCGCCAGCTTCTTGTCGCGCTGGTAGGCCTCGGTGATCTTCTGGAGGAAGGCGGCGCGGATGATGCAGCCACCCCGCCAGATCTGGGCGATCTGGCCGAAGTTGAGCTTCCAGTCGTATTCGTTCTGGGCTTCGCGCATGAGCTGAAAGCCTTGGGCGTAGGAGCAGATCTTGGAGCAGTAGAGGGCGTCGCGAATCGCGGCGATGAGGGCGGCCTTACCCCCCTTGAATTTCTTCTTCGGTCCCTTGAGGATCTTGGAAGCGGCGACGCGTTCTTCCTTCACGGCGGAGAGGCAGCGGGAGAAGACGGACTCAGCTATGGTCGGCGCGGCGATGCCCATGGTGAGAGCGCTGTTGGCGGTCCACTTGCCAGTGCCTTTCTGGCCGGCGGTGTCGAGCACGACATCCACGAAGGCCTTGCGGGAAGCCGGGTCCTTTTGCTGGAGAATGTCTGCGGTGATTTCGACGAGGAAGGAATCGAGGTTGCCTTCGTTCCACTCGGCGAAGATCTCGCCCATTTCCTTGGCCTTCAGGCCGAGCAGACCCTTCATCAGATCGTAGGCCTCACAGATCATCTGCATGTCGCCATACTCGATGCCGTTGTGGACCATCTTGACGTAGTGGCCCGCGCCGTTTTCGCCGATGTAGGCGGTGCAGGGGAAGCCACCCTTGACGGGCTTGCCGGGCTCGGCGCCTTCGAGAGGCTTGCCGGTCTTGCGGTCGACCTTGGCGGCGATGGCCTTCCAGATCGGAGCGAGTTCCTTAAAGGCCTCCTTGTCACCACCGGGCATGAGGGACGGGCCGAAGCGCGCGCCTTCTTCACCGCCGGAAACCCCGGAGCCGATAAAGCGGAGGCCTTTGGCGCTCAGTTCCTTTTCACGGCGGATCGTGTCGGTCCACAAGGCGTTGCCGCCGTCGATGATGATATCGTTCTTGTCCAGCAGGGGCACGAGACCGTCGATTACGGCGTCGGTGGCGCGACCGGCCTGAACCAGGATGATGATCTTGCGCGGCGAAGAGAGCGACTTGACGAAACCCTTGAGGGTTTTGCTGCCAACCACGCCACCCGGAGTGTCGGGGTTGGCGGCGACAAACGCGTCGGTCTTGGCCGTCGTGCGGTTGTAGACCGAGATCTTGAAACCGTGATCGGCGATGTTGAGGGCGAGGTTTTGACCCATGACGGCGAGGCCGATGAGTCCGATGTCTGATGGTGCTTTGGGCATAGCGAGGGAGGAAAGTGGCATAAATCGGCTCACCTTTACCAACCCGAAATACGCAAACCGATTGTCAAAATCCGCAGGCCTGCCGGGCCCGGGAGGTCCACCACCCCGCCGAGCAGTCGCCTAGTTGAACGAACCTTTGCTCGGGAAGAAGGGGGCAATCAGGTTCACGTAAGGGGTAAGGAACCGGGGTTCGTTGCGTTCCCAGATCCATTGGAAGCCCACGGTCGTCATGACCACGACAATAATCATCGTCAGCACCATTTTGTTCATCCGGGCCGCGTTACGCATCAGCATGATGGCGAGCCAGCCGCCGATGATGAAAATAGCGGCATTGATCCAGAACCGGCTGGGCACGGCCTGTAGCTTTTCCAGAGTGGTGGTGGCGAGGAGCAGCATGAGTCAGGTTCAACTTGGAGTGGAGCGGATGCACAGACGAGGGAACACGCGGGCTGGCCAGCTCTTTGACGCTTTATTTGCCAATGACGGTTTTGCTCTGCAGGATTCGTTGCATGGCCGACGAGGACCGTCCCCAACTTAAAAAGCCCAGTTTCAAGATCAGCGAAAAGCTGCTCGATTATTTGCGTCAGCACCGGCGCGAGCGCTCGCTGCCCGTCACCTACGATCGGCTCAATTCCTTCGAGGAGTCGTGCCCGCTCAACGATGCCGACGGCGAACCCACGCTCTGGGACAGCGTGATCTACAACCGCCTCGAGATGGGCCCGCTGCATGACGATCTCAAGCGGGTCTACGCCTTGCTCCGCACGGCGGGCGATACGTCGGTGCTGCAACACGTTTACGTCGATCGGATCGACTACTGCGGTTTCGGCAACTCAGCGCCGTTCCGTATCCGGATCGTCAACGCCTACAACGACAACGCCGACTACTTCTACATCAAGAAGGGCGATGCTTCCCGCGTCTACGGGTTGGAGCTCGAGCATCTCCTGTCTCCCAATCGCATGAACTATTTCACCTGCGGTAATTCGCTGGTGGAGGAACACGTGGCCGGCATCCCCGGTAACGTATTCATCGAACGTTGGCTGGATCGGCCGCGGACGGACCTGAACCCGGTGCGGGTGGCCAAGGAGTTGGTGAAGTTCAACGAGCGTTGCTTCATCCGGTTGCTCGGTGACATGCGCAGCTACAACTTTGTGATGGTCATCACACCCGACTTTGAGGGCGCCCAACTAAGACTCCGG
>CAKZMS010000450.1 GCA_937128785.1 uncultured Opitutaceae bacterium
GGTGGCAGGGTGCGGTGTTTGCCATGTTCGGTGGCGCAATTGTGGGCACCGTCTGGTTCATGGTGGCACTGATGCTCAATAAAATCACCGGCGATAAGAACTCCGGCAAGTTGAGAGCAGAGACCCCGGAAGGGGAAGAAACCGAACTGGCCATGGGTGCACAGGTTCCGTTTGGCCCCATGCTCGCCATCGCGGCGGCCATCTACTGGCTAATTGGCCATCGCTTCATGACTCCCTACGTCGACCAAGTGCTGTCGATTTGGTAGGCCCTGCCCGACCTCCCTAACCTTTCTAAAAAGGTTCCGCTTCGTTCCAGACCAGATCGTCCTCAGAGTAGGGTATCCGATCGGGACCGGCCGATCGCAGCTCCATGTGGTGTTTGGATATCTGATGAAACATCAGCGGAGAACCCCATCGATCGCACAATTCACCATCGGCATTAATTGCCGGATGATCGGAGGGCAGAAACGGCTCTTTAAGACGGTTCGCTCCCGCTAACGCTCGGGTAATTTCGACATTCAGACCTACCGGGTTTCCCTGATCCGGAAAGTTGGTCTGCCACGCATCCAGGATCTGTCCCACAATATCGAGATCCTTCATCGCCGAGCCGGCCGGCGAATTGAGCCCCTCGCCGACGACTCCGCTGAGGGGATCCGTGTCAGGATCGATCAGGAATCGGGGATCTACTGCGAGCTCTTCGATCGACGCATCAGCCCGCGCTGACGGCAATTCGATCTCTACGGGCCCCGGGGGAGCGATCACGCGCTCCCCCGGGGCTGGCGGATCCGCAGACGGTCCCGCCCGCCAAACGCTCCAACCCAGTAGCACAGCGACTACAATCGCGACGCTCAGGGATCGTCTCGGGTTCATAGCATAAAGCCGAGGTCAGGTTGCCCAAATCGACCAATATTCGGGAGCACCATAGGGAGATCCGTCGGGCTCACGCCAAACCAACTGGCCAGGGTCGCGGCATATTCGTCCACGCTGGTGGTGGGTATCCACCGGCCGCGGCCCGTATCGTCGGGTCCATTGATTTCCAACACCGGCATCGTTCCGTAAATATCGCCGCCCCGGACCGCACCACCCATAATCATATGATGGCTGCCCCAACCGTGGTCGGACCCATCGCCATTGGTATTGAAGGTTCGGCCAAAGTCGGAAGCGGAGAAAGTCGTCACGTCGTTCTGGCAACCCAACTCCACCGTGGCTTCGTAAAATGCCTTCATCCCCGTCGCGATTTCCTCGAGTAGCAACGCGTGGGCATCGATCTGGGTGTCATGCAGATCCCAGCCGCCCAGGCGGGCGAAGAACACCTGCCGTTTGAGTCCAAACTGCGGCGCGACCGAAATCAGCTGTGCGATCATGGAGAGCTGCTCGCCCAGCCGTCCTTCGGGGAAGGTCGTGGCGATAGCGGGCGCGTTTTCCAGCGCCTCACCCAACAAGGCACTGGTATCAATCGCGGATGATGTGATCCCGCCGAAGGCCGTCTGGAAGAGGTGTTCATTCTCTTGCCCCAGCACGGACTTCAGGGCCTCGAGCCGCACTCCACCCGCGGCATTGTTTGTCCCCGACAGATTCACCACACCCGTCCGGTTAACCGCAAACTGGGAAACCGACTGGCCCACTTGAAATGAATTCTGCCCGTCCAGGCTGATTGACATCGAGAGCTCCGGGTTGTCGTTGAACGCATTGGTCAAGTCCGCCAGACGCCCCCCCCAACCACTGGTAAACGGCAGGTCCGGCACGCTGCTCTGCCACTGCACCTGTTGGTCATTGTGGGAAAACAACTGCGGCGGCAGTGGCACAGACTGCGCCTCATACTGCGCGCGGGTAGTCGGCACGATGAGCGTGCCGACGTTGGCCAGAAACGCGAGGTTGCCCGCATTGAACATCTCCTGCAGCGGACCGACGGAACCATGCAATCCGTAGCTGCGGCCGTCCGTGCTCAGCGGCGTGATTGGCAACAGGGTCGATTGGGGTAGCGCCAAGGTCGTGCGCGCGTTGGCGTAATTGGAGTATCCAGTTGTGTCATACGGAACGAGGAGGTTGTTGGCGTCGTTTCCTCCGTTGAGGAACAAGCAAACCAACGCCTTGTAATCATCGCCCGCCGAATCCCCGGCCACCGCCCCCATCATCCGCAACTGAGCCATGGCTGACAGCAACCCGGTCGAGCCCACCGCGGCACAGCAAGAGCGGATAAAGTTGCGACGACCGAGGTCAGGCAGAGAAGTCTTGGAATTCATGTTTCGCAGAAGGCAGGTTCAGCGCTGAACGGCCGCTTCGGGCGCCAGCATGACGAGGTAGGTGATCGAGCGCACGGTGGTCAGGGCACTGGTCCCGGATGGGAGCGCAGCGTGAGCGGCCTTTATCTGCGCGATGGTGGTATCCGAAAGCTGCCCGGCCGCCAGATGCAGATTGAGCGTCGCAATCAGCTGA
>CAKZMS010000451.1 GCA_937128785.1 uncultured Opitutaceae bacterium
CCGCGACCTGCTCGCCCGCTCCGATCTCGCCGCCGTCGCGATCTCCACCCCCGACCATTGGCATGTACCGATGACCGAAATGGCGCTCGATGCCGGCAAGATGGTGTTTTGCGAAAAACCCACTCTGACGATCGCCGAAGGCCGGGCCTTGGCAGATCGGGTCAAACAATCCAACGCCGTCTTTTGCACCGGACTGGAGGATCGAGGAGTCATGCACTATTTCATGATGGCTCAAGCCGTGCGCAACGGCGCCATCGGTAAATTGAAACACATTCAGGTCGGGCTGCCGATCAAGCCCGTCTTTCCCGTTGAGGAGCCGACTCCCGTTCCGGCCGGATTCGACTACGACATGTGGCTGGGACCCGCCCCGTATCGGCCCTACACCCTCAGTCTGACCCATCCGCAGGTCTGGCGACAGATCCGTGATTTCAGCGGTGGCTCGCTGACGGATTGGGGGGCACACCTTATCGACACCGCCCAAGTCGGGAACTTCGCGGAAAACACCGCCCCGGTGTCGGTCAGCGGGCGTGGCGTCATTCCGGCCGATTCCGTCAATTCCGTCCCGCAGACGTATGAGATTGACTACACCTACGCCAACGGCGTGACCATGCAGGTCGTTTCCGATCAACCCTCCATCCGTTTCGAAGGCACCGAGGGCTGGGTCGGCAACACCGGTTGGCGCGGCAAACTCGAAGCCAGCGACATGTCCATCTACCGCCGCAAATACGATGCCGAAACGGACAAGATTTGGCCCCGACCGCGCACCGAACACCGCAATTTCCTGGATGTGGCCAAGGGCGAGGCCGATCCCATCTACGACGCCGAAAGCCTCCATCAACTCAGCACCGTCATGCACATCGGCGCGATCTCGATGGAACTCGAACGCCCCTTGAACTGGGATCCATCTTCGGAGGCCTTTGACCACTCGGATGCCAATGCACTCAGAACCCGTGAGCGCCGGGATTGGCAATAAACCCAACCCGCGATAGCGCCTATCGCTCCATGATTAACAAATTAAGATCCGGGCCTATTTTACCCGATACATTCTGCTTAGAGTATCTGTGATCATTTCTACCTCATTTTCTATCCTGCGTAACTTACCTGTCTGTAGATGTTATCTGCGATCTTCACTCGATTGCATACAATATTTTATTTCAATCAGAACCGCATTCCCCCAACTTCTCTTTGCCCCATTGCCGCTTCCCTAGCCGTCAACCGTGCTGTCGCCAGCGCGCCGCCTGATTCTATCCCTGATATCGTCCAGATCTCCCGAACCTCATGCCCTTTCCGTTTTCCCGTGTTTTCTTCACCGGCAGTCTGCTTTCGATAGCGACGACGCTGACGGCAGAGATCTCGTTTAATAACCAGATCCGGCCGATCATTTCGGACAACTGCTTCAAGTGCCACGGGCCCGACGCCGCCAATCAGGATTCGGAGTTCCGGCTCGATACCGCCGAACACGCCTATGCCGACCTCGGAGGGTATTTTGGCATCGTCCCTGGGGATCCCGCTCGCAGTGAGCTCGTCAATCGCCTTTATAGCGATGATCCCGATCAGCTCATGCCGCCGGCGGACTCCAATCTTTCCCTCACCGCGGAGGAGAAAACCCTGCTCCAGCAGTGGATCGAGGAAGGCGCCAAATTCGAAAAACACTGGTCACTGATCGAACTTCCGGGGTCCGTCGCTCTGCCCAGCGAATCGTCAGAATGGGCCCGCAACCCCATCGACCAGTTCATCGAAAAAGGATTCGCCGCCCGCGATGTCGGGCCCGCCGCCGACGCCCCTCGCGAAAAGTGGCTGCGCCGCGTCACCTTCGACCTGACCGGTCTGCCTCCGACTCCCGGAGAAATCGAATCCTTCCAAGCCGATGACTCTCCCGAGGCCTACGCCCAGGTGGTGGAACGGTTGTTGGGCTCCACCGCCTACGCCGAGCGGATGACCGCCGAGTGGCTCGACGTCGCGCGGTATTCCGACTCCAACGGCTACCAACGCGACGGTCTGCGTCACGTCTGGCCTTGGCGTGACTGGGTCATATCCGCCTTCGACTCCAACATGCCCTACGACGAATTCGTCACGCTACAGGTCGCTGGCGACCTGCTGCCGGATGCCGGACCGAAGGAGATTCTGCCAACGGCGTTCAATCGCCTGCATGGCCACGTGATGGAAGGCGGGATTGTATTGGAAGAATATCGCGTCGAATACGTCGCCGACCGCACGCACACGTTTGGGACGGCCTTTCTCGGCCTGACGATGGAGTGCGCGCGTTGCCATGACCACAAATACGACAACCTGCCGGCCAAGGATTACTATTCCCTGACCTCGTTTTTCGCCAACATCGAGGAGTCGGGGCTCATTTCCTATTTCACCGAAAAGACGCCCACGCCGGCCATGGCCCTAACCACCGCGGAGGCCGATGCCACCTTCGCCGCGGCTATT
>CAKZMS010000452.1 GCA_937128785.1 uncultured Opitutaceae bacterium
ATCGGCGCAACGCTGCAGCAGCTCCACCGTGTTCTGGGTCTGGTATGCCTCGAGCAGACTCAAGTCGACCGCGCCCGGCACAATCGTGGTCCAGGTCGCACCGAGTCGTTTAGCCACCTCAACCGCGTCATGCATCTTGCCCTCAACCATTTCCCTGACGGCCTGGGGGTCGCGTTTTCGTTCGTCGCGACTCATTCGCTGACCGGCAAAGGTAGGGTTCTTAAAATCAGCGTAAGACACAAAAACGCCCATGGTCATGCCGAGTTTTTCAAGCAACTTACCCATGGCTTTCTGCTCAGCCACCGGCCGACGCGGAGCCCGATTGTCTTCCCAGGCCGTAAAACCCTGATCGTGAGCGAACCGAATCTGATCCAGGATATCGTCACCAGCCAGATTCTGAAAATGCCGCGCATTCGGCCCGAATTTCATGGTGAATTTCGGCGCGGGGCCACCTTCGTGATGGGCCGCCGCCGCGGGTCCGGCCAATCCGGCAGCCAAAAGGGAAGCTGCCGATGCAGATTTGATAAAGTCACGTCGTTCCATGGTGAATAAGGGGCTAAACTGAAGGGTTGATCCGGCGAAGAACGGTCATCTCGATTGCACCATTGCAATCCAACCGGGGCAGATCGTCACTCTGCCGTCTGCTTTCGCCTCCAGCAAGTCCTTACCCCCTATCATGCACTTACCCGTCCGCCTCGGTCTCGGCCTATTTTTAACTCTGTCCGGAAGTCTCCTGGCCGAAAATGCCGGAACCGAAACGCCCCCCACGATCGTCCCGTCCGACCTCTTTGCTGTTCCTGAGGGCCTCGAAGTCACCGTTTGGGCGCGTTCGCCGATGTTGCGAAACCCCACCAACATGGATGTCGACCGGGACGGCCGTATCTGGGTGGCCGAAGGGGTCAACTATCGCCGCAATCGTGAGCGGGATCCCGCGGGCGATCGCATCACCGTCCTGCAAGACACCAACGGCGACGGCACCGCGGATTCCAGCCATACCTTCGTGCAGGAACCCATGCTCGAGGCCCCGCTCGGCGTGGCCGTAATTGACAACCAAATCGTCGTTTCCTGCGCTCCCCATCTGATCGTCTATACCGACGTGAACCGCGATCTGGTCTTTGATGCCTCCATCGACAAAAAGGATATTCTCCTGACCGGATTTGAGGGCCAAAACCATGATCATTCCCTCCACTCCGTGACCGTGGGGCCGGACGGTCTCTGGTATTTTAACGCCGGTAATGCCGGAGCCTACTTCACCGACCGGTCCGGCCAGACCTTCCGGGTGGGCAGTGAGTATGACGCGGTGCGTTCCGGCGCGATTCCCTTCCACAGTTTTCGGCCCATGGACTACGCCGCCGCCCCCAGCGACGACGGTCACGTCTACAACGGCGGATTTGCCGCGCGCATGAATCCCGACGGCACCCACGTCGAGGTCATCGGCCACGGTTTCCGCAACAGCTACGAACAGACCGTCACCTCCTTCGGCGATGTGTTTCAGAACGACAACGACGATCCGCCCGCCAGCCGCACCACTTACCTTTTGGAATACGGCAATGCCGGTTTCTTTTCTCGCGACGGCACCCGCCACTGGAGCGCCGACCGTCGCCCCGGGCAGGACACCCCCACGGCTGAATGGCGTCAGGAAGACCCTGGCATTATGCCCTCTGGGGACATCTACGGGGCCGGTGCCCCCACCGGAATCGCCTACTACGAGAACGGAGCACTCGGCGAGCAATGGCGCGGCCTGCTGCTAAGCTGCGAGGCAGCCCGCAATGTGGTCTTCGGTTATCAACCGCAACCTGATGGAGCCGGGTTTACCCTCGATCGATCCCAGTTTTTCACCACCAATCCCGATCAAAAACTCGCGGGAGTGGATTCACTCCGTGGTCGCGTCAGCGATGAAATCATCACCATGGGTCGCCCCTCCGATGGGACCGTGGGGGGAGACGGGGCCAGCTACATTGCAGACTGGGTTGAGCCGCGCGTCGGTGGCCACGCCGATCATGATGCCACCACCAGCGGTGCGATCTACCGGGTAGCACCCCCGGGATTTCAGCCCTCGATTCCCCAGTTCGATCTTGAAACCCTCGCTGGCCAGATAACCGCTCTGCGTAGCCCGGCGGTCAATGTCCGCGAACTGGGAGCCGCCCGGTTGCGGGCCGCCGGTGGAGACGCTCTGGCCGCCGTGAAGACGTTGCTCGAGGACGAAAACCCCTACATCGCCGCCCGCGCAGTGGCTCTTATGCCTCATTTGGGAGACGAGGGCATCGCATTCACCCGCAAACTGCTGGAGGCGGCCAATCCCCGGATCCAGACCGCCGCCTATCGCGCCCTGCGCCGACAAAATCTCCACACCCCGACGGAGGCCCGCAGCCTGCTGACCACGGGCTCTCCCCTCGTTGCCCGCGATGTGGCTGTCTCGCTCCGCGATGAACCGGCTCAGGTCGCCATCCCGCTGTTGGTCGAAATTGCCGCGCAATATGACGGCCCAGACCGTACTCTGCTGGAGGCTTGGGGCATCGGAGCCACCGGTAAGGAAGAAGCCTTGTTCGCCGCTCTCGAAGCGTCCAACGACGACCGCTTCGATCGCACCTCGGACCGCTACGTTGACCTCGCCGGGCGGCTCACCCCGGACGCTTACATCGATCAATTCAAGCAACGGGCCGCTGATTCCGACCTGACCGAGGATCGTCGCCTCCAATCGGTCACCGCTCTTGGCTTTATCGCCCACGCGGATGCGGCCGACGCCATGTGGCACCTGGCCCAATCACTGCCCGAAGGACGTATCAAAGACACGGCTTTGCGGCGGGGGCTGAACTCCATCAACCTCCGCGGGC
>CAKZMS010000453.1 GCA_937128785.1 uncultured Opitutaceae bacterium
TGACGGACAGCGCCCTGGCGGGTTTTCTGCTGCGTTACCCACTGCTCCCTTTGCGGGGCCTCTCCTTGATCCCCTGGCACGCCCTGCGCCTCTGGCTGAAACGAGTTCCCTGGTTCGCGAAAAAAAATCGAGCCGATGCGCAATCCAATCTCTACCGCCCGCACGAATCATTAAGTCAACCCGGCAACCAGTCCGACAAAGTTGCCCACCCCGTCCATTCCTGAATTTCCAATCCTACGCTCTGATATGAACGCACCCTCCAACACCGCCACCGTCCCTACTGCCATACCCGCCGCCGCTCGCACCAGTTTGAGCCGACGGCTCGTATTGGACACCCTGGCCGGTATGAAGCGCGGCACCCTCAATCTCGAGTTGCCGGAAGGCACGACGGTGCGGCTGGGCTCAACGGGGCCGCATGCCGATCTGGCCCAGGGCATGCCGGCTACGGCCACCATCCGGGTGAAGCGCGAGGGGTTCTTCAAGAAGTGCGTGCTGTCGGGCGATGTGGGCTTCGGTGAAAGCTTCATCGACGGCGACTGGGATTCTCCCGACCTCACGGCGGTGATCGCGTGGTTTATCCTCAACGTAGACGATGCGCCGACTCTCTCGGGCTCGAAGCGCACCAAGCTGAAGGATCGCGCCATCAACCTTTTCCGCGCCGCCAATCGAGTCGGCCATTTGCTGCGCCCCAACAACCGCGCCATCGCCCGCAAGAACATCAGCGAACACTACGATCTCTCCAACGAGTTCTTCGCCCTCTTTCTCGATCGTTCGATGATGTATTCCGGCGCGCACTTCGCTTCCGCCGACCTCCCGCTGGAAGAAGCCCAGGCGGCCAAAAACGAAGCGCTCTGCCAAAAGCTCAACCTGCAGCCTGATGACCACGTGCTCGAAATCGGCACGGGCTGGGGTGGCTGGTCCATGCACTCGGTCAAAAACCACGGCTGCCGCGTCACCACGGTCACCATTTCCCAAGAGCAGCACGATCTCGCCGTCGCTCGCATCGCCGAGGCGGGCTTGTCGGATAAGATCGACGTTCAACTCCGTGATTTCAGGGACATCGAGGGTCAGTTCGACAAGATCGTCTCCATCGAAATGATGGAGGCGCTGGGCCACAAATACCTGCCCGCCTTCACCGATTCCTTGTCTCGCCTGTTGAAGCCGGACGGACGCCTCGCCCTGCAATTCATCACCTGCCCGGATGATCGTTACGATGAATTCCGCAAAGGCGTGGACTTCATCCAAAAACACATCTTCCCCGGCTCCTTGCTGCTTTCTACCAACCGGGTGAACAACCTCCTCGCCAAGTCCGGGGGCTTCGTGCTGCGCGGTATGGAGGACTACGCCGCCGACTACACCATCACCCTGCGCCACTGGCAGAAGGCATTCGAAAGCCGCTTGGACGAGGTTCGCAAACTCGGTTTCGACGACCGCTTCATCCGCAAGTGGGACTACTACCTGCGTTACTGCGAAGCCGCCTTTGCCATGCGCAACATCTCCGTCGTCCAAACGCTGCACACCCGCGCCAACAACTACGCAGGCTGATCCCATTTTCGCCTCGGCCAACTCCTCTTCGTTCCCGACATGCTCTGGTTTCTCCGCTTCCTTTTTATCGGCATCTTCGTCGCGATGTCGTCACTCATCGTTTGGTCGAGCCTCGAGCAACCCATCTTCGGCATCCCCCGCGAGGTGCTCACGAACCCGTGGTTTATCACCACCCTGTTCGATGCCTACTTCGCCTTCATCACCTTTTATGTGTGGGTCGCCTGGAAGGAGCAGTCCACGGGCGCCCGCGTCCTCTGGTTGTTGGTCGTCCTCATGTGGGGCAACTTCGCCATGGCGATCTACATGATTGTCGAGCTGTTCCGCATCACCCACATCGACCAACTCGGGGAAGTCTTCACCAAGCGGCGCGAGGGCAAGATCGCCCTGCCCGTCGGTTTTGTCATCACTGGTATCATCGCCTACGCGCTCGGCGCCGGGCCGCTCCTGTCATGATGAGTGCCACCGCCGCGAGTTCCACCGAGCCGGTCGAATCGACCAAACAAGGCTTCTTCAAGAGGCGCCTGGTTGAGCCGATCAAGCAACAGTTGACCCAGGGGGTGACCCCACAGCGGCTGAGCTTTTCCCTCGCCGTCGGCACCGTCTGTTCGCTGTTTCCGTTCCTCGGATTCACCCCCTTGCTCAACCTGGGGGTCGGCGTCGC
>CAKZMS010000454.1 GCA_937128785.1 uncultured Opitutaceae bacterium
AGGCATCCGAGATAGGACTCCAAATGGGTCAGGCGCGCGCCGATATTCTCATAGGTGTCATAGAGCTCTGCCCATGCTGTAATGGTATCCGGGGTGAGGGGTGATTGCCCGGTGATGCGAACCAGGGCGGCCTCCAGGTCGGCGGTCAGGCGTTCGACAAATTGGCGGTAAGCGTCACCATCGAATTCGGGAAAGTAGCCTTCGAGTGACCAGGTGCGGGGAAGATCAGGCATGCACGGAACCAAGCAGTTTGTGCGGAACAGGGCCAGTAGATCCGTGTTTGTTGCGCAACGCCCGCCCCCTGTCGGGGGTATGGCGGAGAGCTTGATCGGACCAGCGCCCCCCGCGCGGGCGAGTTCGGTGCGCCGGATTGGTGCGGGCACCGTCGCCTCCGATCATAGATTCCGGGGGAGGTCTACTGGAGCTCAGGCAGCTCCATGAAAGCGTAGGCAAGGAGGTGGCAGATGCCCATGTGACAGTCTTCCACGCGACCGAAATGGGTGTCGTCCACTTTCACGATCTTTTGCGCGATCGTCTCCAATTTACCCCCGTGCGCACTGATCAACGCAATGGTGGTGAGTCCCTGGGTGTTACCCCATTTGACGGCCTCCACCAAATTGGGGGAGTTGCCGCTTACGCTCATGCACAACAGCACATCACCGGATTCGGCGTAGTTCTCCAGTTGGCGGCGAAAGATGTCCGCATAGCTGTCGTCGTTCCCGAGCGCGGTTATCCAGGGGGTGTTGTCGGTCAGCGACATGACGCGGAAACGCTTGGTCAGCTTGTCGGACGATCCCTTGCCCAGATCGGTGGCAAAGTGCGAGGCATTGGCGGCACTGCCGCCGTTGCCGATCACAAAGATCCGGCGGTCCTGTTGGTGGGCTTCGTGCAATACCGTAACCAGTTCAGCGACGGCTTCGGCCGGGATCGAGTCCAGGGCGGCCTTTTGCGTGGTGAGATAATTTTCAATCCAGGATTTCATGGCTAAATTCAGTTCGTGGCAGCGAGCCCGCGCGCCGCAAGGAGTAACGCGCCCACCGGGACGGAATCCTCGATCAAACCGGCGGCCCGGACCCGGGGGGCGGGTTGGAGCGCTTGCATCACGCGGGGCGTCAAACCGGCTTGAATGGCTTGGATCAAGGGTGCGCCGATGAGGGATAATCCGCCGCCGATCACGATAACCTCGGGACTCAGCAGTTGGGCAACGTGGGAGAGGGCGAACCCCAGATCATCACCGACCTCCGTGACGATTCGCTCAGCCACGGGATCACCTGCGGCTAATGCCGCACTCAGATGGGTGGCGGGGGCGGCCGCACTGGCGGAGACTCGGGTCGCCAGCTCGCCGTCGGGGGCCGTCGTAATGATTTCACGAATACGGCCATCCACCGCCCAGCCGGAACAGCGCGATTCGACGATCGTGCCGGCGCGATCAAGCCGCACGTGGCCAATCTCGGTTTCGGTGGCACCGCCGCCGTGCAGGATAGATCCGTTTTGTATGAAGCCGCCGCCTACGCCGCTGCCGAGGGTGACATAAAAGACCGCATCATGATTCTGCCCCGCACCGCGGTAAAATTCGCCCAGGCCGGCGACATTGGCGTCGTTGTCGACAAATGTGGGCAGGCCGCCGGCCAATTCCGCCGCCCACGTGCCCAAGGGGAATTCACTCCAGCCGGGAACGTGGTGGGACAGCACAATGTCTCCGGTCCGCCAATTGGTCGGTCCGCCGAAGCCAATACCGATGGCGGCAGCGCCCTTGGCCAGATCGGGCAGCGCCCCGGCGATCTGTTCACGAATCCCTTCTGCGCCCCGGGGTTTGTCCACTTCGAAGCGCCGACGATCCACAATCTCGCCCCCCGAGTCGCCGCGGACGATCTGCAGCTTGGTGCCGCCGATTTCAATGCCGATAAAGGAGGGGGTTGCCATGGATAGGTCTTCCTGAGGGCAATCCAGCATCAGCGCAAAATGAAAGAGGATGAAAGTCGGCGCAGGGTGGATTAATGGCTCCATTTGGCTTTGTCCCACGCGCGATTCGCTGCATCATGGTCTGCTCGGCCGTCGGCCCCCTTGTTACTGCCATGATCCCCCAATTATTCCACTCTCGCTCGTTCCTTCTTTTGGCTCTGGTTCTGCCGATATCTCTGCCCGCGGTCACCTACTACGTGCACCCTGCGTTGGGAGATGATGCCAACTCTGGCATGGAGATGAGCGCCCCCCTGCGATCATTGGATGCCGTTTCGCGCCTGGTGCTGCAACCCGGTGACGAGGTTTTGCTGGCCCGTGGCACGACTTTGGCAGGATCAATTGTCCTGTCCGAGCTCGCGGGCACTGCGGGCAGTCCCATCCGGATTGGCAGCTATGTGACCACCGACGGGTCGGAGGCGGAAGCGCCGGGGGCCACGATTGATGCAAGGGGACGAGCCAATGGTATTTGGCTGAGCAATCCCCGTCATGTGGTGATCGAGAATCTCACCATCACGGCGGCGGGTGGTGGTCTGACGGACGCGACCGAATCGGACGCGGAGATGCGCTGTGGCGTTTTGATTACCAGCGATGCGGTTGGGGACTGGGGAGACGTTGTATTGGCCGGTCTGAACATCCGCGATGTCTTTTTTGAGGACCCCGGATTCGTGCGCGGTGAAGATGAAGTGCGCACAGCCAACGGGAGCCAGAGCTATGGTTGGGGGGTAAGGTTTATCAATCGTGCGCCGGGCACAACGGTAAACAACCTTTTGTCGATCCTTGGTGTCACCAAACAATCGCTGAACCGTGTTTTGCGAACACTCATCGAACATGGTCTTGTCGAAAGCCGGGTCGGGGTCGCGGACAAAAGGGAACGCCATCTCTATTTGACAGAGAAAGGTGAAACGCTCGAAAGTTCTCTCTCCGATGCCCAGCGCGCCCGTATGCGGGCCGCCTATCGCGAAGCCGGACCGGATGCCGTTGCAGGGTGCCGGCAGGTGTTGGAGGCGATGATGGATAAAGAATTGAAACGCGCCTACGGACGGCTCAAGGACG
>CAKZMS010000455.1 GCA_937128785.1 uncultured Opitutaceae bacterium
CCTCGTTCACCAAAACGCAGGACCCCACGCAACGGCGGCCCCGACCAGTGGCGTGGTATCGAACCAAAATAGACCCGGCGGAGCTGAAGGCATTGCACCAACGCAGCGATCTTCTCGGCGCGATGCAGACGCTGGGCTACCTGGCCGTGATCACAACGACCGGCGTTCTCACGATCTCCGCCGCCTACCAGGGGCCATGGTGGGCAATGGCGTTGCTGCTGTTCGTCCATGGCACCGTATTCGCATTCAACATCAACGCCGTGCATGAACTGGGACACGGGACCGTGTTCAAAACCCGCAAGCTCAACGAGCTTTTCGCCGGCGTCTTCGCGTTTCTCGGTTGGGTCAATCACTTCAAATTTGATGCCAGCCATACCCAACATCACCGCTACACCCTGCATCCGCCCGACGACTTGGAAGTGAAACTGCCCATCCGATTGGTGGTGCGGGATTGGCTGTTGGCCGGCTTCATCGACTTCAAACTGATTGGGTTCAAGGTGAAGGAACTCGTGCGCGAATCGCGCGGGATCTACCGCGGTGAATGGGAGGAGCACCTGTTTCCCGAATCCGATCCGGCGAAGCGCCAGACGCCGACCCGATGGGCTCGCATTGTGCTTTTCGGCCATCTCGCGATCATCGCCATATCCGCGTTGAACGGCTGGTGGATGATCCCGGTGGTCACGACCTTCGCCCCGTTCTACGGCGCGTGGTTGTTTTTCCTCTGCAACAGCACGCAACACATCGGCATGCAGGATCACGTGAATGACTTCCGGCTTTGTTGCCGGACTTTTACGACAAACCCGGTTGTCCGGTTCCTCTACTGGCACATGAACTTCCACATCGAGCATCACATGTATGCGGCTGTGCCCTGCTATCGGTTGGGAAAACTGCACGAGACCATCAAATCCGACCTGCCCCCTTGTCCCCACGGGATTGCCGCGACTTGGCGGGAGATCGCCAACATCCAGACCGAGCAGGAAAAGGATCCCGCCTACAAATTCACGCCGCAGCTACCGGATTCCAGCAGTGACTCATGAACGGGATCGATGGCCGAATTATATTTTCCGACCGGGGGTGAAATTTCAGATTTTTTCGGCTGTCATTTTAGGATGCCACTCGCTTAAACCGCGGGGCACATGATTAAGATCCAAGGCAGCGTCAGCAAAGGATGGCTCAATCAGGAGGCGGGCTTCAAATTCGACGAGCGTTACTACTTCGATCCGGAGTATCGCTGGGATCTCGATAACAAAATCGACCGCTACCTCGACGAGCGTTTCCCTGATTACCCGCTCTACAACATGGAGTCTAAGCTCGGGCAGATGGAATACACCCGGGAGAAGCAACTGCTGGTGGGTGGCATCCAACCCAACCTGATTGTGGGCCTCGCCGCCGGCGCCAAATTCTTCTGCGACGTCGACAAGGATTCCGACATCTCGATCCGCCCGCTGGAGTCGATGCTCGAGACCCCGGAAAAGCTGCCCAAGGTCGAGGACTTTCTCATCTCCCCCCTCATCCAACAATTCGATGAGCAGATCCTGCGCTTGCAGGCCGAGAAGCCCGATTACCGTATCATCCCGCCCTACTTCTGGGACACCTCCGGCCGGGCGACCATCCATGGTTTTATCACCACCTCAATGAAGCTTTTTGGGGAAAACATCTTCCTGATGATGGTCGATGACCCCGATCTGGTGAACGAGATCCACGGCTGGATCACTGATGTCTACACCGCGCTCATTCAGCACTACTCGCGAATGGCCAATCTCCCGGTGACCTCGGTCCATGTGGGCGAGTGCACGGGCACGATGCTGAGCCCCGATCAGTATAACGACTTCATCATCCCGCACGCCAACCGCCTCGGCGACGAGGTGGGGCCACTGCGCTGGCATTCCTGCGGCGACTCCAATCATCTGCTGGAGCCGCTTTCCGAGGTCGAAAAACTCGGCATCATCGACACCGGATCCGGCACCAAGGTCAGCCTCGTTCGCGATGAATTCGGACCCGACTTCGAAGTGAACCTCGCGCCACCGGTGGATGTCTTGATGGAACGGGCGGACCCTGCCGATATCGACCGCTGGTTGGACGAAGTCCTCGAAGGCAACGCCGAGGGGCCGCTCAAATTCGTGTGTCACGTCGAACCGGGTTACTCGTTGGATACCTGCCTGCGGTTGGCCGATCTGCTGGACCAACGCGGTCTGGCTTCCAAGCAGCGGCTGAGCAAAAGCTAGCGAGGAACTGTCGGGCTTCACGCCCGACAACCCGTGCCACCACTACAATCCCCGATTCGCCACTCCACGGATCGGCGCGCCCAGCGGTCACGCCCTACCCTCCAATCCACCACTCGTAGCGCCGTGCTTTAGCCGGCGTTTCAGCGTGCCGGCTCAAGCACGGCATTACGTCGGAGCGGGCCACCGCAAAATGGGGCTTTATTAAAAATGCATTTTGCATACAACTTTGCGGGTGCCCCGTTCCGAGCGTAACGCTTTCTTCTACTCCCTCATTGTTGCCTTTGGTGGATTTGTCTTCGGCCTCGACCTCGTCCTGATCGCCGGGACCTTTCAATACACCGAGGTCCAATTCGGCCTATCGGCCGGCCAAAAAGGCCTGATCGCCTCCGGTCCCGGATGGGGAGCTCTGATCGGACTCCTCTTTGCCGGCAGCATTTGCGACCGCGTGGGCCGCAAGAAAGCCCTGCTGCTGATTGCCGGCATCTATTCAATCTCGGCTCTCGGCTCCGCCTTCTCGGGCGGACTTTGGTCGCTCTTCACCTTCCGGTTGATCGGCGGCTTGGCGTTCACTTCCCTCTCCCTCGCTTCAATGTATATCGGCGAGATCTCGCCGCCCTCCATTCGCGGCAAACTGGTGGGAGCCAATCAGCTCAACATCGTAATCGGGCTGTTTGCCGGTTCGGGAATCAACTACCTCATCGCTACCGTGGGCGAAACCAACCCGGCTTGGGCTCAGGCTGTTTTGCTCAATGACCATACCGCTTGGCGGTGGATGCTCGGCATCGAAGTGCTGCCGGCGGCACTCTGGTTTTTGCTACTGCTAAAGATCCCGGAAAGCCCCCGTTGGTTGATTCTCAACGGGCAGCCTGATCAGGCCCGCACCGTGCTGGGCCTGGTCGCTTCCGCCGAAGACCGCGACCGCGAGTTCGATGAGATCTCCGCTAATCTGAAGGACACCCAACACAGTCTCAGCTATGCCGAACAGGCCAAGCTACTCATCAGTCCCAAACTACGAATCGCGCTGGCGGTCGGGTTGATTCTCGCCGTGGTGCAACCCTGGACGGGCATGAACGCCCTGCAGTCCTTCATGCCGCAGATCTTCGAGTATGCCGGTCGGGGTGAAACCAAGTTGTGGGACCAAATGATCGTCAACTTGGTGGGCCTTTTCTTCACCCTCATCGCCCTGCAGGTGATCGATCGCATCGGGCGCCGGGTCATTTTGATCGGAGGCCTGTCCGCCTGCGCCCTTGGTCTGGGCATCGTCGCCTACGGATTCGGCACCGCCACCTATGCGGTGACTCCCGAAGTCCTGACAGCGGTCTCGACGCAAATCGACTCAGCCGCGTTGCAGCCCATCGCCGGCCAAGAATTCACCGACGAACTTTCCTTCAAGGCGGAGCTCCGGGAACTGGTCGGAGGTGAAACCTACCGTGACATCGAAGGCGCGGTCATGCTGCACGGGGTTTCCATGAACGCTCATCTCGTGCTCGCCGGGATCATCCTCTTCGCCTGCGCCTATAAATTCTCCGCGGGGCCCGTGATGTGGATTCTGTTTGCCGAACTCTTCCCGACCAAAGTGCGGGCCCTCGCCATCACCGGCTGCGCCTGGGTCACGAGCGTATCCGGAGGCGTCATCGTGCCCCAGCTCTACCCCCTCGAGATCGAATACCTCGGCTCCACCGTGACCTTTCTCATCTACGGCGCGTTCTGTTTCTTTGGCATGCTGGCTCTCGCCAAACTCACCCCCGAGACCAAAGGCAAAACGATCGAGGAGATCGAAGCAGAGATTGCGCGCCTCGGCCGCAAATCCTCCTGAATTCAGCCCCGCCGTGAAATCGCTTTATCTTTGTCTGCTGGTCATCCTGCTGCCGTTGCGAGCGGAGGAGAGAACGCCACCCAATATCGTCCTGCTGTTTTCCGACGACGCCGGCTATGCCGATTTCGGATTCCAAGGCAGCACCTCCTTCCCCACCCCGCACCTCGACCGGTTGGCCGCACGAGGAGTTATTTTTGATCAACTCTACGTCACCGCCGCGGTGTGCGGCCCTTCCCGTGCGGGCCTGCTCACGGGGCGGTACCAACAGCGCTTTGGTTTCGAAGAAAACAACGTGCCCGGCCTGATGGATCCGGCCGGATTGACCGGCGACGACATGGGACTGCCGCTGGGTCTGCCCACTATAGCCGACCATCTGAAGAGCCGGGGCTATCGGACCGCGCTGTTTGGTAAGTGGCACATGGGCAACGCCGACCGCTACCACCCCACCCATCGCGGCTTTGATGAGTTCTACGGTTTCCGCGACGGCGCCCGCAGCTTCTTCGCCTATGCAGCCGACGCAGCCGACCGCCCTTCCAAACGCATGGAACGCGGCTTCGGTAACTTTGCGGAACCCGCCGGCTACCTCACCGATGTGCTGGCGGCTGAAGCCTGTGACTTCATCGAGCGCCACCGGGAACAACCTTTCTTTGCGTTCGTCTCCTTCCACGCCGTGCACCCGCCCATGGAGCCCGACCCCCGATTCGCGGACATGTTTCCTGAGTTGGAAGGCAAGCGGCGCAAGCTCGCCCAGATGAATTGGTCGCTGGATCTAGCCTGCGGCCGCATTGTGCAAAAGCTGCACGACCTCGGGCTGGAGGAAAACACCCTCGTCATCTTCACCAACGACAACGGTGGTCCCACCGACGCCAACCGGTCCAACAACTATCCGTTGAGCGGCACCAAGGCGAACCACCTCGAGGGCGGCATCCGGGTTCCGGGCATTATGGTGTGGCCCGACCGGATCAAGGCGGACACGCGATTCGCACCCCCCGCCAGCACGCTCGATTTTCTGCCAACGTTCATGGCTGCGGCCGACCCTGGCTCCTCCCCTCAGCCGGAATGGGACGGCGTGGACCTCATACCTCACCTCACCGGGCAAGACCCCGCCGCGCCCCATCGCGCACTTTTCTGGAAAAAAGAAAACCGCGGAGTCATCCGGCGGGGCGACTGGAAGCTGATCCGGTTTCCCGATCGTCCGGCCGAGCTTTACAATATTCCCCGGGACCCAGCGGAGCAGCACAACTTGGCCGCCGAACATCCCGAACTCGTGCGGGAACTGTTCTCGGAGCTTTTCGCGTGGGAGGGAGAATTAAAACGCCCGCTTTGGCAACTGGAGCGCCGCTTCGAAACCAAGGCGGCCGAACGGATGGACATCTACCGCACCCACCAACGGGACATGGTGCGATGAGCGCCCGGCCCACACTTTCAGCTTTACCACTCGCCCAACCGCGCCATCGCCCGGGGAATAGCCTTCTTAAACCGGAAGAATCCGTGGGTGGCGTGAGGCCAAAGCAGGTCGTCCCACCCATGTCGTTTCAGGCACAGTTGCACGTCCAGTTGCCCGCAAAGCTCCCGGATGCGCGGCATCAGCTCGGTCCATAAACCGACCGGAGGTTCGGCCACTAACAGGACTTCGATTCGCACCGTCTTCATCCAATCCGCCAATCGGTCGACCGATTCAAATAATCCACTATCCGCGGACTTACCCAGCGCTGACCGCATCGCCTCCCGACGAAAGCGGACGACGTGATTAGCCGTCCCCAATTCCTCATACGCCTCCGCCGGAAAGAATCCCGCGACCGCGGCCGGCGCAGCTTCAGCGGCCAGCCAAGCCGCGGCTGAGACATCCTCATCCGTCAGCAATATCCCCGTGCGACCTCCGGCCGATGCCGCGGGCCACTCCTGAAGCGGTTGCACGGGAGGAGGTGGTGAGCGTTCCAACTCCACGGGCGTCTTCGCCAGATCCACCGTCACCTCGAACCGCTCCCCGGTGTAGCGCCTGATGTTCGATCGCGTGGCCAGGTAGGTTTTGCCCGCCGTATGCAATCCCGCCACCCATCGCCAGCTCAGGGTATTGGAGGCCGGGTCGCCATCCAGCAGGTGGCGCAAAAACCAATCCGCGCCCAACTCCCACGGCAGGGCCAGAGTATGTATCCAAATACTGGCGACCCACATGCGCGCGTGATTATGCAGATACCCCGTCTCAACCAATTCCCGCGCCCACGCATCGAAACAATCGATCCCGGTCGCCCCGGTCATCGCGGCTTGAACAGCCTCGCTCCCCGCTTGTTCAGCCTGAAGCCGGGCCACGTCGGCCCGGTAGTCGGTCCACATTGACGGCCGTTGCTGGAGCCACCCCTTCCAATACGTTCGCCAGCAAACTTCATCGATGAACTTGCCCGCGGACTTCGCATCGTGTTCCCGCAGCACCGCGGCCACCGTCTCCCACTCCGTCAACTGCCGCAGCCGAATCCAAGGCGAGAGCAGGGAAACGTTGGTGCGATCCGACGGTCCCAGGTCGTGGTTGCGCTGTTCCGCATAGTCCCGTCCGGCTCGCGGCAGAAATTCCGCCAGTGCCGCCAGCGCGGCCTCGCGATGGGCGGAAGGAAACGGCGGCAAATACGACATTTCCCCACTGAGCACACGGTCTGCCCGAGCGCCAGCCGGGCCCGCAATTGCTCAAAGCGACCAGGATTCTGGATTCAGCATCAGACCGACGCCCACGCCTTAGGGCTCGATCCGCGCTTCCGCCCAGACGATTTGGGTGGCGTCGGCACCGTCAAATGGCGCAACGACAAAGACATTGTGGCCGTCGACCACCTCTTCGCCGGGGCAGGCGAAGCGGAGCGCGCGGACCGTCCCCGGGAACGGCGCAACGTCCTCATCATCAGCCATCCGAGGGCACCGGACACCGTTGACTGTCACCACCGGCTCGCCCTTCCCCCACGCTTCGGAGTCGAGGCCGAGGATGAGCGTGGTGGTGGCGTCGGACGGGATGTGGCCCAGATTGAGGGCAAACTCCGCGCCTGCCGTCAACGGGGCGGGGAGCTTGATTTCCGCATCGGCCCCGAGGGGGACCGTGTCTCGATAGGTCTGAGGGTGACGCCGGGACTGGCGGGCGAGCTCGGCGGGGCCAAATCCACGCTCCAGCATGATGCGGTAGTCATCGTGGCTGAAGGGAAGGGTCTGGGAGTCCATGTAGTTGAAAAAGTACAGTTGATCGGCGCCTTGCTCCCAGGCCATGGCCGCCCAACCGCGCACCGTTTCCAGCGTATTGGGGACGTTTTTGCCGTCCGGCCACGCCCGCATGTTGTATTCGATGCCGGGCGCGAGGACGACCTGCGCGGCGGCCGGACCGAGGCGTTGGCGCCAGAGTTTCAAGGGGATGTCGTAGTCGCTCGTGGTCCAGAACGGACACGGGACCAGCATGTCGATGAGGCCCTCCTGCGCCCAACGCACTCCGGGCATGCCGAGGCCATCGGCAGCACCGGGATGTGCCGGCACCCGGACGGCGATTTTGAGCGGTCGGCCGCGCCGCTCGGCCCAGCGATCGGCCAGAGCCCTCACCTCCCGCATAAACTCGGTGAGCACCTCCCCGCCCCGCGCCTCCTCCCCGGGACGGAAGTGCCAGCCGAAGCGCATCCAATCGAGCTCCAAACCATCGGGTTGGTAGCGCATCAACAATTCCCGCACCAACGCCATGGCGTGCTCGCGCACGGCCGGTTGATGGTAGTCGAGGGCCCGGTCGGTCCAGTCGTCCGGCGGGTCGCCCGGAATGCGCCACAAGTCCGGATTCTCGCGCCAGAAGCTGTCGTGCATGTAGCTGGTGACATCCGGCACGTTGTGCACGTCGTTCATCCGCATCGAAAGCCACGGGGAAATGCCCACCTCCCGGCAGCGCGCGATCCACACGGCGTAGGGATCGAGCCCCTGCTCGTGCAGCTTCCGGGCATTGGCCACCCACCGCCGGCCATTGGCGGTAGCCGGGGGCGCTTGATCGCCCAGCTCCCAGATCGCCTCCCGCGCATAGCTGGCGAAGCTGGTCTTCATTGAGTTGGTGGACAAAAACAGATGGGAGACCTCGGTGTCGGCATATTGGTCGACGAACGCCTGCAGGCCTTCGAGCGACATCTCCTCCGCCGGGCGCGACGTGTAGAAATGACTGTTGTCCTCATTGATCACGAGACCGAGCCGCTCGCCCCCCACGAGCGGAAAGGTGACGCCGATCAGAAACAGGAAACCAAGGAGGGGGCGGATCGACATGCGGGAACCGGATCTAGTTTGGTTTGGCGTCGCCCTGCTCCAGCACCTTCACCCGGCGGTCCTTGCGCGGGAACTCCAGGGTCACGACGGTGCCCACACCCGGTTTGCGCGCCACCCCAACCTGACCGCCGTGCTCCTGCATGATGCGGTGCACGATCATCAGACCCAGACCGTTGCCGCCCGGCTTGGTGGTGTGATAAGGCTCAAACAAGCGCAGAAGATCCTCCTGCTTGATCCCGGTGCCGGTGTCACCAAACAGCAAATACACCGAATCATCGTCGGCCCGCGTCTTCAGATGGAGCCGCCCCCCGGGCTCCATCGCCTCCATCGCGTTTTTAATCACGTTGAAGAAGACCTGTTTCAACTGGTTGCGGTCGGCCATGATGACCGGCAGATCCGGCGATGCCTCCACATCCACCTTGATATCCCGGTCAGCCAACTCGCTCTGGTGAAAACGTAAGACCTCATCGAGCACCTCCAGCAAATGCAGCTCGGAGAGATCGGGCGGCTGCGGGCGAATCGCTTCCAAGAAGTGGTTGATGATGCCATCGAGGCGGCTGACCTCGTCCTGGCAGACTTGAATGGAATCAGTGAGCGCATCCACATCCTTGGCGGCGGCCTGCAGTTTCTTGAGTTTTCGCTCGATCAGCTGGAGGTGGATATTCAGCGAGTTGAGCGGGTTGCCCAGTTCGTGCGCCACTCCGGCCGCCAGCAAAAGAATCGAAGACGTGCGCTCGTTCTCGATCAGCTCCTCCGTCGAGGCCTTGTCGCGCGTGACGTCGGAGAGGATCACCGCGTAGCGACGACCCTCCGCGGCGTCTTCACTTTGGAAAGGAACCATGTAGAGCCGCACCGTGCGGGGCTCCGGGTAGGTCAGCTCAAACTCGCGGGCCACCACCGGAAGGGCACCATCTTCCAAGGCCGGTTCGAGCGACGGACGCAGCCCGGGCACCAAGCGCCACAGCATCTGGCCGGACAGTTCATCCGCATTCAATCCGATCAGGCGGTGAGCCGAACGATTGGCGTATTCGATTTCTCCCTCCGGACTGATCACCAACACCCCCTCCTGCAGGGTATTGAAGATATCCTCAAACACCGCCCGCTCGCGCGCGAGACGCTGCACCAGATTGGTCAGGTTAACTGAATCCAATTGGTCCAAGCGACCGAGCACCCGGTCGAGCGAACTGTTATGTTTCTTGGGAGGCATTGCTGAGAGGCAGGTATTCTTCAACCACGGATAAACACAGATGAACACAGATAAATAATACCCCAAACTTCCAGCTCTCTTGTCTTCTACGCGATAGCTATGCGGACCAATACTTACCTAATGCCCGTCAATCATTTGGTACTGTAACTAGCTAAAAAACAGGCTGATGAATCGTGTCTTCTCGAGTTCAATGCCTCCCCACAAAGAACCTTCTGTGCTTTGCTTAATCCGCGTTTATCTGTGTGCATCTGTGGTTAAAAAAAACGGGCTGGCAGCGCAGTCACCACCAGTGGTTGGCATCTAGTTCAGGAAGTCCATCTGGCCCGGGTCAACGCGACTGGCCATGAGCTTACGAAGGAAGGTGGTACGATGAAACCGACAGCGCCCCAGCCGTAGCACGGCCTCGCGGTGCTCCTCGGTGCCATAACCCTTGTGGTGGGCAAAACCATAGCCGGGAAACTC
>CAKZMS010000456.1 GCA_937128785.1 uncultured Opitutaceae bacterium
TCGCATCAAGACTCAAAGAAACCGCTCGCAGGCCCAGTATCGTCATTGGCATCGAAGACGGTATTGGCAAAGGGTCCGGACGATCCATCACCGGGATTGATCTCGGGCAACCGATCCAACGCCTTGCCGATGGCCGCGAGGTAGTTCGGATGCCACAGCTCGTGCTCGGCTTGCGGCACCACGGTGTAGGTGCTCTGCTCGTAGAAATCGCGGACCGATTCAGCTCGGCGATGCATCTGTTCGTCCTCGGTGCCACCGACCAGCACGTCGGCGGGTATGGCAGCGTTGCCTTCCCGATAAGAGATATCCCAGCGCATGGGCTCGTCGTCATCCTCCGCGAAAAACGGTGAGATCGAACCGAGAATGAGGTGTTTTGACTCCAGTGCGCCCAGGTGCGAGTAGAGCGCGCCGAGGGAGAATCCCATTACGATTTTTCCGATGGTTTGAGGCCCGACTTGATCGATCACGTCACGCCGCCCGAAACTGGGTTGCGAGCCGCTCCAATCGATCTGCACAAACTCGGTGTCCCAGCCTTGGGCCTGTACGAAATCCACAAAGGGTTGAAATCGGCGTTCAGCTCCGGGCATGGGCGGGGTGATCGTGAGCAAAGGCATGGGGGCCAACTTGGATGTGCCAATGATTCCGTCAACCGGTCGGAAAAGTTTGAACAGATCGACGGGAGCGGGGTTTGACCCCGCGCTTATCCAATCCTAGTCCTCGGCCATGATTCGTCGGTGCTGCGTTTTACCCCTTCTTACCCTGATCACCATCGGACTGACCCCGCTGGCCGGATGGGCCGAGGTCAACGACCCGCGACGACCCAACGTGCTCTTCATATCGATCGACGATCTGAACGATTGGGTAGCAGTGATGGGCGGACACCCCGACGTGCAGACGCCCAACATTGATCGGTTGGCGCGCCGCGGCACGTTGTTTGCCGACACCCATTGCCAATTCCCTCTGTGCGGACCGTCGCGGGCGAGCATCATGACCGGGTTGCTGCCCTCGACCATGGGCATCACGGATCATCTTACGGATGAGGAAGTGCAGACCTTGGCGGAACGACATGAAACCCCTTTGCTGCACGAGGCGTTTGCCGACCAGGGCTACAAGACCATGGCGGTCGGCAAGATCTTTCATACCCATGTTCCCGAGGGCACCGTCGACATGTCGGGCGGGCGTGAGCCCTTTGGTCCGCGACCCAAACCCGCCTACAACTGGACCAGCGACAAGACCTCCACTGATTGGTATCCGTGGCCGGAAAAGGATGAATCGACCGCGGACTACCGCACCGCGCAGTGGGCGATCGAGCGGTTGGGCGAGGAGCATGACAAACCGTTCCTGTTGATGGCGGGTTTCCTGCGTCCGCATGTGCCGTGGTTCGCTCCGCCCCAGTGGTTTGAGATGCAGAAAGCCGCCGACGAGGTGCAGCTGCCGGACTACGACCCCCATGACTGGGAGGATGTGCCCGAGTATGCCCGATCGGTGGCTTGGGAGCCGCAGTATCCGACGACGGATTGGGCGATCGAAGAAGACCAGTGGGGCAATATCGTGCAGGCGTATCTCGCCTGTATCTCATTCGTGGATCATCAGGTGGGCACGGTGCTCGATGCCTTGGACGCCTCCCCCTATGCTGACAATACGATCATCATCCTTTGGTCCGACCACGGTTATCACCTGGGCGAGAAAGGAATCTTCAAAAAAGTGACCCTGTGGGATCGCTCCACCAAGGTGCCGATGATCATCGCGGGACCGGGATTGCCGGAAGGGCAGGTGACGCATCGGCCGACTCAATTGTTGGACATGTTCCCCACGCTATTGGATCTGGCAGGCCTGCCGGCCCAGCCCGCGCATGAAGGCCACAGCCTGCGTCCGTTGATCGATGACCCGAAGGCAGAATGGAATCATCCGGCGATTACGAGTCTTCGGGCCGCCAATCACAGTGTGGTGACGGCAACGTATCGCTACATTCGATACGCCGACGGCAGCGAGGAGCTTTATGATCGGATTGCCGATCCCCACGAGCATAGCAATCTGATCGGCTCGGCCGGGATTGGTGACGTGGTGGCGGAGTTGGCGGCCCAGCTGCCGCGCGCGGCGCGCGAATGACCCGTGATCAGTGCGCAAAGCCCTATGGTTTTTGAGTGGTGACGAGGCCGGGCGATCGTTCTCTTTCTCGTAGTCGTTCTCTTTCTTTGGCGTCGTGCTGGCGGGAGCGGTGTAACAGGTGGGCACGAAAAGGGGTCACGTTGTAAAATATCAATTCCGCCCTGTCGGACTACATTAACATTTTCACAACATGACCCCGAGGGGCGGCGGGCTGGCTCTGTGACCTGCATGATCTCCTCCGTGCCCTCTGTGACAAAAATCCGGTGGATTGGTCCAGCGCTTAGTTAGCGGGAGCGGTTCGGTGGGCGAGCGCGAAAAGGGGTCGAGTCGGAAAACGTTTACTGCGCTCCACTGCGTTACACATTTTAACGACGTCGACCCCATGGGGCGTCGTAGACTTCTTCTTCTTGATACTTGTTACTTGCTACTTGGAACTTCGGAGGTCGCCTTGCGGCCGATCGTTGACGACTTCGCTGCGCGGCGGGAGTTCGCCGATGAGTCGAAGCGTCAGTGGGTAGCGATAAACCTCATCGTTGGCGGCCTTCACGATGGCGATGAGCGCCAAGATGAAGGTGGCGATACCAAGCACCGTCAGGAGCAGGGCGCCGATGCCAAACAGAAAGACGAGCGGCACGCAGAGCAGGGCCCAGAGCGTGAAGCTCAGGTGGAAGTTAAGGGCTTCCGCGGCGTGCGTGGGCACAATGTTGTCGTCGTCCCGGGAGACGAGATAGACGATCAGCGGAATCAGGATGGGGGCGCCGAGAAACATGGCGGCATGACAAAGCATCGCGAGGAGTCGATGGCTGGAATCGATCTGTTTTGCGGGCGTGACGTTGATGGGTTCAGTCATAACAAAAGTGGGTGAGGGGGGACTTTACTACGGTAGGAGATTCTTTAGTGATATCTTCAATACCCCGGCAACCTCTCGAAAGTTGCGTGGAAACTGGATTCAAAATTGTAACCCTGTCTTCGAAGCTCTCATGGCCAGCCCCTCCTGCTTTTTGCCTCTCCTTTTGGTTGGTCTGATGGTGATCCATTCGCTGTCGGCTGAATCCACTCCTCCCAAACCGATCACCACCGTAGCGCCGGTCTATCCTCCCAGCCTGCTGAGTGATCCGATCACGGGAAAGGCGGTGGTCCAATTTGTGGTGAACGCGGAAGGTCGGGTGGAAGATGCGATCGTGAAATCAGCGGACCACGAGGCCTTTGGTGTAGCCGCCCTGGAGGCGGTCGCCGGATGGACATTTGAGCCTGCGACCAAAGATGGGGAACCGATCGCCCGGAAGGTCTCGCTCCCCATGGAGTTTCAGCCCAGCTCGATCGATCTGATCAACCGGGCGCTGGGCCGCACGGTTTTCGCCCGGTTCGATGAAGAGGCCATCCCGCTGCGGACGATCAAGCAACGTCCGCGGCCGAAGCTTCGTCCCAAGCCAGCCTATCCCACGTCAAAAATGGGTAGCGGAGAGGAAAAACGGATCCGCGTTCGCTTTCTGATCGGTAAGGACGGCGCGACCTACAATCCGGAGGTTCTCGATGAGGTGGAACGGG
>CAKZMS010000457.1 GCA_937128785.1 uncultured Opitutaceae bacterium
GCCGGCTGCTTCTGGTGCGTCGAGGCGATGTATGAACAACTTCCCGGGGTGGTGAATGTGGTGTCTGGTTATGCCGGCGGTTCAGAGAAAAACCCGACCTACAAAGACGTGAGCGCTGGCCGAACCTCTCACGCAGAAGTGGTGCAGATTACGTTTGATCCGGAGGTCACTACCTTCCGTGCCCTGATCGACTACTTTTGGAAAACCCACGATGTCACCGACCCGCGGGGCGTCTGGCCTGACTTTGGCCCTCAATACCGCAGCATCATTCTCGCCCACAACGATGAGCAATTGGCAGAAGCTCGCGCATCACGGGTCGAGGCCAGATCGGATCACGAGAAACCGATTGCGACTCAAATTGTCCGGTTGGAAAAATTCTACGAAGCTGAGGAGTATCACCAGGATTTTGTCCGCCGGAATCCGAACTATCCTTACGTGGTGCGCATCGCTTATCAAAAACTCGATAAGCTGGGGCTCGAACGTCCCTGATCAGACCGACTCAGTAAAAGCAGCCAGGATTTCGTCGACTGGTTGTTGACGTCAGTGGTCTCAGCGCCCGCAGCATTTCTTGTATTTTTTGCCCGATCCGCAGGGGCAGGGGTCATTGCGAGCAACCTTCGCAGCGGCGCGGACGGGAGCCGGGCCTTCCCGCAGAGTCTTGGTGAAGATCCATTCGCCGTCGATTAACTCAAACTCCGACTTCTCGTGCATGACCCCGGACCGCCCGTCTTCAGTAAAGTGGGCTGAAAAGTCCACGTGCGACACCCCGGGACGTACGTCGGCTTCATGAGCATTGATCACCAACTTTGTCCACTCGATGTCGTTGCCGTATTCGTCCTCTTCGTACGGCGTCTCCTTGGTTTCGGCAAAGGTGCGATGAAGGTAAGGGAAATCGTGCACGGCATGGGCCGTGTAGCGTGATCGCATGAGGCGCTCGGCGTCGGAAGCCGGGGTATCGCCGTTGAGAATGGGCTGACAGCATTCGCCGTAGTTTTTGCCGCTGCCGCAGGGGCAAGGATCACTGGAAGAAAGGATGGGTTTCTCGGTCACAATGGTTCGTGTGAAACAATTCTGTTGTTTTGGCGAGACCTAGCATGCGCTCCCGCGGAATCTACGGGAAGTTGTCCGCGGCGGTGGGCCGTCGGTCGTTATTTCCCCAATACCCCAATGTAGGCGTCTCTTAGGGCCTGGACCGTATGGCGCACAGGAAGGTTGGGGCCACCGTCTTGGCTCAGATGAGTTCGGAGCTGAGTCAGGCAGCCGATGTTGCCGGAAACGATTAGATCGGGAGCCAGCTCGCGCACGAGGTTTGCCTTTTTCTGCCCGAGGGCTGCGGCGATTTCGGGTTGGTCGATATTGTAGGTTCCGGCCGATCCACAGCAGGTGCCCCCATCGGGTATCTCCACAATCTCAACCCCCGGGATCGCCCGTAAAAGATCGCGGGGGGGCTGGCGCACCCCTTGGGCGTTCGCCAAATGGCAGGCATCGTGGTAAGCGATACGCAGCGGTCGATCGAGCGCTGGAATCGGTGCCAGTTTCTCCAGCCGCATCAATTGCACGGAGATATCGCAGGTCCGCTCGGCCATCGCCTGGGCGGCGGGTTCGGCGGTGGTGCCTTTCAGAATGAGCGGATACTCGTGGATGCCGGATCCGCAACCGGCGGCGTTGGTGATGACTGCATCCACCTCAGCGGGGAAGGCGCCAAGATTGTTGATCGCAAATTTTTGAGCGTCCTCCAATTCGCCCACGTGCCAACTCAGGGCACCGCAACAGCCTTGGGTTTCCGGGATGACTACCTCGAACCCGTTGCGGGTGAGCACTTCGATCGTGGCGTCGTTGATGTCGGGATCCAAGGCCTGCTGCGCACAGCCCAGCAGCAGGGCGACCCGGCCCTGCGGTTCGACGCCGGCGTCGGCGGAAACTTGAGGCGGATAAACCACCATCGGCGGGAGTGGTTCGTCTGGGAGCAAACCCAGCATGGGCTGGAAGGCCTTGGGCATGACCCCCGCCAAGGGTTTGGCGAGCCGGCCCAAGCGTGCCCCGGTCTGGAAGCGACTCGGGTAGGGGATGGTGTTGGAGATGACCGTGCGCTTCAGTTTCTCTGTCAGACTGCGCTTGCGCTCGGGGTTGGTCTTGGCGCGGTAGGCACTGATGAGATCCCGATAGGGCACCCCGGATGGACAGGCTGGCTCGCAGGCGAGACATCCCAGGCAAGCGTCCACGTGGGGGGCGGCATCGGCGACGGTGAGCGTGCCCTCCAGCACTTCCTTCATGATCACGATCCGACCGCGGGGGGAATCCGATTCACTACCGAGCTCTTGGTAAGTGGGGCAGGCCGGAAGGCAAAACCCACAGTGGACGCATTTCGTGACGGCCTCGGCCATCGGGGCGGTGAGCGCTCCTTGAGATTCGGGTTTGATGGTGTGTTGCACGGCGAGCGAGTTGTTCAGCAGAACGCGGTAAAACGATGATCGGGATCGAACACCGCTTGCAATGCACGATCCACTTTTTGGTCGCGCCAAACCCCCCAGCGCAACGGCGCGGCATTGTCGCGGTGATTGAGCCCTTTCAAGTGGTGGCGCCGGAGCACACTCTCGATTTCACAGTCGTCCGCCGAGTTGATCCATAGTGTGCTACCCGCTCCGCCCACCCGCAATCGATGGTCCGGGGACTCCAACTCGGCGAGCAGCGTCGGCATGATGTTGAGGGAGAGCGGCACGCGGATGAGGCTGCCGGGGTTGTCCGCCCAAGTGAGTTCGTTGTAGGCGGCCCAGTCTGCTTCGCTTGGTCCCGGTTCGCCGCCGACATCTTCAAGCAGTCCGTTCGCCGCCTTCTCCGGTCCCGACAGTCTAACCCAGATCTGCCGTTCCTTTGGGAGATATTCGATGGCGGTGGGTTCCCAACGCGATCGAGCGACTTGAGCGATGCGCTGCCGGGCTTCTTCGTGGTCGGCGCATTGCCAGATCCGCGAAGCGGAATAAGGAGGTCGCGGGAATACCTTGAAGGTCGCTTCGGCAATGGCCCCCCAGCGACCCAAGGTTCCCACCATAAATTTGGGGGTATCAAATCCGGCGGCGTTTTTCACGACCTTGCCCCCTGAACGCAGACTCTGCCCCCGACCGTCAATAACGGTAGCCCCGATGATAAAGTCGCGAATGCCGCCGAATCGAATCCGGCCCGGACCTGACGCGTTGGCGGCGATCGTGCCGCCGACGGTAGCGCCCCGCTTCACCCACAGGGGATCGAACGGCAGGTATTGTCCGCGCTCCGCCAAAGTGGCGATGACTTCGGCCATCGGCGTGCCGGCCCGGACGACGATCGTGAACTCCGACGCCTGGTAGTCCGTGATCCCGGTATACTTTGCCAAGCTCATCAGCGTGGCGTCGGCTGAGGCCCGGCTCAGGCGTGGTTTGGTTCGAGCGCCGGCCACTGCGACGCGTCGGTGGTCGGTGATACAATCGCTAATTTCGCGCAGTGAGGTCGGCTCATTCACGGGAGATGACGCCTTTCTGCTCCAGCGGGTGAACCCCTTGGTGTCCCAAGGCAGGCGCTTCACTGCCCGGGAACATCTTTCCGGGATTGGCAATTAGCGCGGGGTCGAATGCCCGTCTAATCTCCTGAAAATGCGCCATCGTCGCCTCATCAAACATCTCGGGCAGGAACTCGCGTTTCTCCATGCCGACGCCGTGCTCGCCGGTTATGGATCCACCGAGCTCGAGGCACAGCCGGAGAATACGCGCCGCCAGCGATTCCGCCCGTTCCAGTGCCCCAGGCTCACTGCCGTTGTAGAGGATCAGAGGATGCAGGTTCCCGTCACCGGCATGAAAAACGTTGGCCACGCGAATCCCGGTTTCCCGGGACATTTCATCAATTCTTCGCAGGGCCTCTCCCAACCTGGTGCGAGGGACCACCCCGTCCTGGACGATGAAGTCCGGGCTCAGGCGACCGACGGCCGAGAACGCCGACTTCCGCCCGCGCCAAATATTCAACCTCTCCGCCGTATTTTGGGCGATGTGGGTTTCGAACGGCTGCGTTTTCTTGAGCAAGTTGGTGAGTTGGGGGCGCTCGTGTTCGAGCCGTTCCCGGCTGCCTTCCAATTCCACAATCAACACCGCGGCGGCCCCCTTGGGGTAGTTGCACTGCACGGCCGCTTCGGCCGCTTCGATCGTCAGAGCATCCATGATTTCGAGCGCTCCCGGCAGGAGCCCCGAATCAATGATGGCGGCCACGGCCTCGCCGGCTGCCTCGAGCGAGTGGTAGCCGGCCAGCACGGTATGGAAGGCCTCCGGCGGAGGGAGCAGGTTCAACGTGATCTCCAGGGCGACGCCAAACAGACCTTCCGAACCACAAAACAGTCCCGTCCCATCGGGGCCCAATTCATCCCGGCTTCGGCCGCCAAACGTGACCACTTCGCCCGTCGCGAGCACGGCCTTCACCCCGAGGACATGGTTGGAAGTCATGCCATACTTCAGGCAGTGAGCCCCGCCTGAATTGAACGCCACGTTGCCGCCGATGGTGCAGATCACCTGGCTGGAGGGATCCGGGGCGTAGTATAGCCCGTGGGGTGCGGCCGCCGCTGACACGTGAGCGTTCACCACCCCCGGCTCGACCACGGCGATGCGGTCATCGGGATCAATTTCAATAATCCGGTTCAGGCGATTGAGCCCGATGACAATCCCATCGGCCACCGGCAGGGAGCCGCCGGATAGACTGGTTCCACTGCCGCGAGCGACGAACGGCACTTGATGCTCTGCACACCAGCGCACCGTGGCGATGACCTCATCGGCCGTCTCCGGCAACACGACAGCCCGGGGCTTGGCCTTGAATGCGGTCAGACCATCGGACTCGAACGATTTCAACGGAGCCGCGCCTACCAGACACCGATCGGGTGGGTAGAGCGCCTGCAGTCCCGTCAAAGCGGCCATCAGCTCGTCCGGGGGTTTGTCACAGACAATGGCGCAACGCGGCCAACAACGTGTCGATGTTGCGCTGCGTGGCCGCGTGTCCCATGAGCCCGATTCGCCAGGCCTTGCCCGCGAAAACACCCAGCCCGGCGCCTATTTCGATGGAGTAGTCCTCCAGCAAAGTCTTGCGCACCGCGGCCTCGTCGATGCCCTCGGGCACGGCGACGCAGTTCAGGGTGTGCAGGGATTGGGGCGGGATATAGCAAAGCCCGAGCTCCTCCAGCCCGGCGCGCAAGCGCAGGTGCATCTGGCGATGACGTTCCCAGCGGGCCTCGAGCCCTTCCTCCAACACGATACGCAGCCCTTCACGCAGCGCGTAAACCATGTTGATCGGGGCCGTGTGATGGTAGGCGCGACCGCCGGATCCGGTGTAGTAATTACGAAGCATGGACACATCCAGATACCAGCTTTGCACCTTCGTTTTGCGAGCCGCCATGACCTTCAAAGCCGCCGGCGAAAAGGAGACCGGCGAAAGGCCGGGAGGGCAGGACAGGCACTTCTGC
>CAKZMS010000458.1 GCA_937128785.1 uncultured Opitutaceae bacterium
GCCCGTGTATCTCACCGCAGCGCCCTACGGCTGGCCCGGGGTCATCTGGTTGAGCAGCGTGCTAGCGGTCGCCACTCTGGGCGGCATGCTGATGCTCTCGGTGCTTACCTTTCGAGGCGTCGATCGATTGCAGTGGCCCTGGCTGCGAAATCCAAATCCCCGCCTGATTGGCGGCCTGCTGGCCGGCCTTGGCATCGCCACGGTCGCCCTGCCCCACGGACACTAAGCCAACGAGGACTCGTGAACCTCGCTCCGAACGCACTCGAGAGAGCCTTGTGCGGGCGGGGATGGGGCGCAAATTTCAATTGGCGTGCCCCCTTGATGACTTTGCTAGACTGCGTGATATCAGACGGCTTGAGGCGAAGTTCTCTTGTCCAGACTCGCCTGTTCTCACCTTAAAATGTCCACCTCTGCCACCTCCGCAATTTTCTCCCGCAGCCAGTCCTGGCTCGATCACACGGCTATATTTCTGGCGGTGCTGTGTGGCATCCACTGCTTGGCGACGCCCATTTTGTTGGTCGTCCTGCCACTGTTGGCCAACACCGTCTGGGTGAGCGAAAACTTTCATCTCGGCATGTCGCTGTTGGTATTCCCGACCTCGCTGCTCGCCGCCTTCGCCGGGTGCCGCCGCCACCGCGACAAGTTCGTGGTGGGGTTTATTGTAGCGGGATTGGCCGTGCTATCCGTCGTGACGACCTCTGAAGTGATGCATCAATTCTCAGGAACCGGACACGGCGGAGCGGAAACTGGTATGGCTCACGACAGCGCGGCGCACGACGAAGCAGCGAGTTGCGCCGCTTGTTGTGCGGTTACCCCCGCGGAAGGCGCCACCGTGGCCTCCGCTGGATTCGGTTCGATTTTTACCGGCGAGGCTCTGCTGAATGCGCTAGGCGGTCTGCTCCTGGTGATGGGGCATTTCCTCAACTTCATGCTCTGTCGACACCACAAGTGCGACCACAGCTGCGACGATTAATCTGACTCGCTCAGCTCACTGAGCGAGTTGGGCGGCCAGACCCCCGCCATAGCCGGCGAGTTCGAGGTAAGCCAACCCGATGCGGTCGCCGTTTTCGTCAAGCACTTCGCAGGCGCCTTCCCAGTAAGGATTTTCGGCGCGGTTGCCACGGAACTCCTGTTCGTCGAGGAGCGGCCGTAACCGGTAGGTGCGAATGATATCCGTGTCCGGATGCCGGGCCACAATATCGACGCTGGTGGGGTAAGTCAGTCCGGTGTCGTCGCTGGTCCACGCGTCGATTTCGCGCCACTCAAATCTGTCGGCATACACGTAACTCACCTCGCCCGCTTCATCGATCCAGTAGCAGGCCGACCACGGGTCCATGCCACCGTCATTTTCGCGGAGGCGGTAGGCTTTCACCTCCGTGCCGTCGTCCAACTGAATCGCCGTCCAGTCCCAACCCGCGAGGTTGCTGCCCAATTGGCTGGAGGAGATTTCATGATCCATCCACGCGACACCTTCGACCGCGGTCGCTTCGCCATTCCGCCACAGCTGCCCCCTCACGGCCTTTCGCGAATAGCTCCAATACCAACTCACTGCCGCCGGGTCGGCCCCTTTGCGACTCAGTCCCCGGTCGCCAAAGCTCACCATCGGTTTCGTCGGCGTCAGCGTGAGTTCGAGACGACTGTCATCTGGGTAGGACACCGTCATCGAAAACCCGCCCTGACCGTTCTCCATTGCCATGATCGGACCGGCCGCCAAATCCAGTTGCCCCTCCGCGCTGTGGGCCTGCCAGCCCCCACGGTAAATGCGCTCCACATGGGTGTAACGCCCGGCGGTCAAATCGCTGAGCCCGGCGTGGCTCATGAACAACTGGTCGTCGCCGCACTGAGCCGTGTCTTCCGCGTCGCCCGCGTCCGGTCCGGCCGCGCGCCGAAAGACCGTGGATTGAAACCCAAATTGTTCGTCGGTTTCAGCCGCCCGTAGGTGCCCCACCCAATACCACCACTCAATCGCGTAGGCCGGGTAAGAGCCGTGAGCCGCCGGAATCTCCGGCACGACATCCGGCCGCGGCACGGGGAAGTTTCGCTCGGTGGTAAGCGGCGGCTCGATCCATGGATTGGGCTCAGCCTGCGCACTCACGAACGTCCCGATCAAAACGAGAATAGTAAGCCACTTCTTCATGACAGTCCCCTCCGATGCCAAGCCCCGGTGAGCGCTCCGGCAAGAAAGCCAAAAACAACCAGACTCGCGCCCAGCCCCAGAAATGCGCCAACCGGGAGGTGCCAGACCAACGTCCAGCCAAACGACTGGACGTTGATGACGTAGATTAGGAGCCAGCCCAAACAGAGTCCCACAAACGTGCCGCTTAACCAAGCCGCCAGCGCAATGCCGGCACCTTCGACGCCAGCCGTTAAAGCAAAACTCTTCGCCGGGAATCCAATCCTCCGCAGCGTCGCCCAGGTCCCCGCCGATTCGGCGAACAGGGAAAACAGACCGAGCGCAAGTCCCACAATCGCCACCGTCAATCCGATCCCGTTCAGCGCCGAAGTGACCCGAAAGGTCTGTTCAAATATTCCCAAGGCCAGGGTCCTCAGTTCCTGCGCATTGCGAATTTCGAGTCCGGGAAAACGCAACCGCAGGGCGTCACGCACCACATTGGCATCGGTGCCCGGCTGCAGGTAGAGGCTGGTGTTGATCGCCCGGTCCGCCTGTATCCACTGCTTCCATACTTCAGCCGCGATGACCGCGGAGCCAAATTCATTGCCGTAATCCGCGTAGATGCCGATCGGGGTGACGTCCCGAGATCCGGTGGGCGTCGCCAGGGTGATCTTGCCGCCCTCCATCAGGTCAAAGCGGCGGGCAAAGGTTTCGCTGATGAACGCCGGTTGGGCGTCGGCCGCGGGTGCCAAGGCCCCGGGATCCTTGATCCAGATTTGCGCCACCCGCCCCGACCACGCCCCCAGATCCACGCCTCCCAAATACGTGCGACCCGACGGCGCCCCCACCGGGCTGATGTAAAGCGTGTCGGCGAATGTCACGGCGGGACCCGTGGTGACCGCCTGTAGGACTTCAGGCGCAATGCCATTGACCGCGGAGGCCCCGCCGGCGGTGCGCTCGGAGACGTAGAGTTCGGCCTGAAAACGCACATCAAACCACCGCTCAATCGAAACGCGGAAGCTGCCCACCATCTGCACCATGCCGGTGACCATCGCGACCGCGACGACCAATCCCGCCACCGCCAACCGATGGCGGCTCGAGCCGTCAGCAAGTCGACTCAGCGCCAATTTGGTGGCCGCGCCGACCGCGACGCGTTGGCATGCCCGGGCGATCCATACCAACGTCTGCCCCGACAGCAAAGCCGCCCCGATGATTCCACATCCGGCCGCCAGAAACCCGCCAAGCGGCAAGCGCGCGCCACCCGCCAAGGGCAGAGGCGGCAGCAGCAGGCAAAGCAAACCCGCCCCCACCAAGGCCAAACCCGTCCACGGACGCCGCAGCCACACAAATCCCGGCGACCAATCGCCTCGCGAAAGGATCTGAGCCGGGGGAGTAAACATCGCGTCCCGCGCCGGCAACAGGCCCGCGAACAGACTGAAACCAATGCCGACCGCCAATCCGGTCGCGATATCCACCCCGCTCATCCGAATCGCTTCCACCGAGGTCGCGAAGTAGAGCGCGTTGACGGTATCGGCCAGCAGGTGAACCGCGCCTGAGGCCAGCAGGACCCCCACGCCGAGTCCGAGGATCGAACCCAAGGTGCCGATGAGCAGCGACTCCAGCATGAGCGTGAGAAACAGCGCGCGCTGGCCTACCCCCAGACTCTTCAGGGTCGCGAGTTCCGCGCGCCGTCGCACCACCGCCGTGTCGAGGGCCTGCAAAATCAAGTAAGCTCCC
Source organism: uncultured Opitutaceae bacterium (assembly GCA_937128785.1). GTDB lineage: Bacteria > Verrucomicrobiota > Verrucomicrobiia > Opitutales > Opitutaceae > Actomonas. Next base: position 3,851 of record CAKZMS010000458.1, read on the forward strand.
ACCAGGATGGCAATCAGCGACAGGATGGTGAGGTTGAGTCGAAACGCGGCGGTCATGTCCGCACGTTCCGCGATGCGCTCCGCCGCCGCCCGGAAGACCAGGCCCTCCGGGAGCAGGGCCCGCACGCGGTCCTCGATTTCCGCCATGCGCGCCGGACTTTGGCGCGCGGCTCGATCATTAACCACCGCTTCAATACGGTCGATCTCGCCGACCCGGGTGAGAATGGCCTGTGCCGCGGGCAAGTCGGCAATCAAAAGATCCTCCGGCACAGGATTGTCGGCGTCGCCCAGCATGCCGGCGACTTCCAGTTCGTGCATCCGCCCCCCCACGGCCCCGCGCAATGAGTCACCCACCTTCAACCCGGAGTCGGCCGCCAAGGATGAGGAAATCCAGACGCGCGGGGCCGCTCCCACCCAATCGTTCCAACGCGACTCCGCCTGCCCAAAGGCGAACTCCCGATCGATGAACGTTGGCAGGTTGGCCACCGCGACGAGATCGAGCCCGATCAGGCGGAGCAATCGTTGCGGTTCACCATCGGCCGAGACCTGCGTGAACGGACCTTCGATGACCGGTAGCAGATGCCAGTCGGGCTGACGACTCAGCGGGGCCAAACCGGGGAGCTGGGTCTCGCGGATGGGCCCGGCCGGCGCCTCGATCAAAAAGTCGCTGCGGCCGGAAATCGCTTCATTGAACAGTCCAAAATTCGCCGTGGCGGCCCGACTGGCCTGGCGGATGCCGTTGAGTGAACCAACGCCCAAGGCGACGATGGCGATGATCAGCAGGTAACTCCCCTTCGCCTGCCCCCAATGCCGCAACGTGCTCTTGGTCAGCAGCGCGAATGCGACTCGCCAGATCGGAGATGACACGAAGGACGGCATTAATCGGGTTTCGCGATCCGCCCGTCGTGCAGACGCACCGTGCGGTGACAGATCCGGGCGCAATCCGTGTCGTGAGTCACGAGCAGCAAGGCGATATTCAGTTCATCGGAAATGGTCTGCAGAAGTTCCAGTACCTGATCGCCGATCACGGAGTCGAGGCTGCCGGTGGGTTCGTCGGCGAGCACCAGCCGCGGTGAATTCATCACCGCCCGCGCCAGCGCCACCCGCTGACGTTCTCCCCCGCTCAACGCGTCGGGCAGGTGCTCAGCGCGGTGGCTCATGCCGACCTGATCGAGCAGGGCCCCGGCGCGCTCCCGGCGCTCCCGGGCGGCAAGGCCGATCAACTGTCCCGGAAACTCGACGTTCTCCCGCGCCGTGAGGGTGGGCAACAGGTGGAACGACTGAAACACGTAGCCAATGGATTCCCGCCGCGTGCGCTCCAGCTCAGCCGCATTCATCTTCGTTAGGTCGGCGCCGCTGATCAGGATCTGGCCAGCGTCGGCAGGTTCGATGCCGCAGATACAGTTGAGCAAAGTTGATTTACCGCTGCCACTGGGACCCATCAGGGCGACCCGCTCGCCGGGCTGCACATCGAGATCAACCCCATGCAACACCTCGACCGCGCCGTATGACTTGCGCAATTGATTCACGGCGAGCGCGCCCGTCGTTCCGTCCGGCGGGTCATTAGGTTCGGGCGCTGAGCGCGTGGCAGTCGTGGTCATAAGGCGTTCACCCCGCCCGCAAGGCAGGCTTGCACCGCAGACGAGGAGGGCCAAACAGGCGACGAGATCGGCGGAGAGCAAGTTGAGGGGGCAGGTTGTTCCTCCGCCGCGAAGAAAGCGTAGTTTTTGAAAATCGGTTTTGCGCCCGGACCCGGAACGCGCTCACGGTAGCGGGCTATGTTCGATATTTCCGGCACCATTAAGAAAATTTTCGAGGAGCAGACGTTTGGCAGCGGCTTCAACAAGCGTGAATTCGTGCTCACCACGTCCGCGGAACGTTACCCGCAGGACATCAAATTTGAACTCGTGAAGGACAAGGTCAGCCTGCTCGAGCCCCTCCAAGAGGGCGACAAGATCAAGGTCTTCTTCGATATCCGCGGCCGCGAATGGAAGGAGAACTACTACGTGAATCTCAACGCCTGGAAAATCGAGAATGTCGGCGGTGGCGGCGACGGTGCCCCGGCCGCCGAGGATGGACCTCCCCTGCGCGAACCCGAAATGGGTGCCGGCGAAGTCGAGGACGAACCGCCGTTCTGATCGACGGATTATCCGCCTCCCCATGTTCCGATCCCTGTTGACTCTGCTTGGTGCGCTGGCGGCGACACTTCCCGTCGTTACACAGGGCCAGCTTGTGCATCAGGGGCCTTGGACCGGCAATGTCGGGCCCAATTCGGCGATCGTCCACCTCACCCTCAACGAGGGGCGCCTAACCAGTCTCGAGGTCAGCGAGCACAAGGATTTCCGACGGCCCATGACCGTCGCTCAAAGCGCGCGGGAACCGACCGACCCGCTGACGATGGCGCGCTACATTTTGCGCAACCTTAAGCCCGACACGACTTACTACGTGCG
>CAKZMS010000459.1 GCA_937128785.1 uncultured Opitutaceae bacterium
AATCATTAGAGATTTCCCGCGACCGTTATGCTGATGGCCTGCAAGGCTTTTGGCTGGCGCAGTGCATTGCCAACTGGACGGGCCTCATCACCGAAATGGACAAGGTTGAGCCACCGTTCTACACGGATGAGAACTGGGGTGGACCTGATGAGCCCAACATCTGGGGCGGCTCAGGGCTCTCGCCGACGATCGACTTCTTCCTGGTCAAGGAAGGCGACGTATGGGGCGCGGATGACGATACCGACCTCGAATACATGTATCAGCATCTGCACGAGGCGAACGCGGTTTCGAAACTGGATGCCGGTCACATTCAGGGTGGCTGGCTCAATCACCTATGGTCCGACAACTACAACGAAGACGGCCAAAACTATCTGTGGGTCTCCAACGAAAACGCCTTTGAGCTGATGCGGAAAGGTCACCTCCCTCCCGAAACCAGCGACCCCGAATTGAACCCGGGCTTCGACATGATCGATGCCCAATTGACCACGGAGATTTTTGGGCTGTTCGCTCCCGGGCGTCCGGATGCGGCGTTGGACCTGGCCCATCTGCCGGTGCGCACCACGGCGCGGGCCAACGCCGAGGCGGCCGCCAATTTCTACATCATCATGCATGCGCTGGCCGCCACGGTGGATCCTTCCCAACCGTTGAAGGACGAGGTCTTCGCGCTGGCCGCGGAAGCACGCGAGCGCACGCCTGACGACACCATCATTGCGAGCATGTATGACTTCATCAAAGCCAAGTATGACGCCAACCCCGACACGCTGGATTGGGAGCAAGCGCGGGATGCGCTTTACGAGGACTACCAGCTTGGTGGTCGGGATGGTTACGTCTACGCGGAGTCCTTCGATGCGGCGATCAACTTTGGCGCCAGCATGGTGAGTCTCTTCTACGGCGAAGGGGACTTACAGCGCACCATCCAGATCGGTGCGTTGGCCGGTTGGGATTCGGACAACCCGACGGCGACGTGGGCGGGGCTGCTCGGCTTCATCTTGGGCCGCAGCGGCGTGGAGGAGGTCTTTGGCGATGACCTTTCGGAGACCTATTGGATCCTGCGCACCCGTCGGAATTTCCCCGACCGCACGCCTGATCTCGAAGGGGAGGACACCTTCCCGTTGATGGCCGAGCGGGGATTGGCAATTATCGATAGAATAGTGGTCGAGCAATTGGGCGGTAAGGTCGACGGTGACATCTGGGTGGTCCCGGCAGTTGATTAATCTCGGGCGGCGCTGACTTGCGGCCAGCGCAACCTGCGATAGCTTCTCGCCTCATGGCCGATTCCCCCCAGCCTGCCAAGGACCTTCCCCCTCCCCCGCCGGAGGAGAAAACCGTCGTAGTTGAAAATCAGATACGACGGCTGAATTGGTCATTGGTGGTGGATGCCACCCTGGGCGTTTTCAACGCCGAGCGTGGCTTCTGGTTTACGCTGCGTGGATTCGTGACGAACCCCTCGGCTGCTTTTCGGGGTTACCTGGGAGAGGACCGAATGCGTTACAGCAATCCGCTGAAGATGGTGATCTTCCTCTCCGCCCTGACCACGTTTGTCATGCACCAGTTGCAGGCGCTCGAATTGATCGAAATTGGTGCAGTGCGGGGCGAGCGGACTCCGGAAGAAGAGGAGGTCGCCGCGTTCGCTCAACGTAATTACAATCTCCTGCTGCTTTCGACCCTGCCTCTCATGGCCTTGATCACACGTTTGTTTTACTGGGGCAGGGTTTACAATTTCCTCGAGCATTTAGCGCTCAACGCCTTTCAGGTCAGCGTCATCACCGTCGCCTACTTTGTGATGCTGCCGACGATCGCGTTGTGGCCGGTAACCAACTTCGGGTATCTCGTGCTGGCACTCGTTTATCAGACCTGGCTTTACCGGCGGGTGCTTGGTCCGGGTTGGTTTCGGGCGACCGTGGCCACTTTGGTCGTGACCGTCGCTTACATCGGAACGATGTCAGCCCTCGGAACGTTCTTGGTTTCGGCTTTCTAGCCCACTCAGCTTGGGAGGATTCATCGCCTTGCGACCTTAAGCGTCTGCCCGAACCAATCGATGGTCAGCGCGATGGCTCTTTCATCGTGCGAGCTGCTTGGGTCAAGGGTGTGAAAGATGTGATCGGCGTTGCCGATGGTGACGATCTCTTCGGGGCTACCGTTGGCGGCGGCAAGGATTCGGCGATCGTAGTTGGTGACGTAATCTTCGGTCCCGCGGATGGTGAGCAGGGCGCCCCGATAGTCTCTGAGAGGACCAAAAAGCTCGTGGCCTTCCATCCCCTTGATGTGTTCTCGGGTAAGCACAAGGTCGGTCCAGGTTTGGTAGGTGGCTTCACCGGTTTCCAGAGCGCGGTGGATGATGGGTTTTAGCGCTTCGTTGGTGAAAAGATCGCCGGCCGGATCGGCCGACGTCGACCACAGCACCAGGCTATTGACCGCATCGGGGTTTCGACCCACAAGAGCCAACGACGTGGCGCCCCCGAGACTGAACCCTACCACGCCCATGGGCATGTCGGGGTGGCGTTTTTTTAGAAAAGCGAGGGCGGCCTCAGCGTCGGCGATTCGTCCGGCAAAAGTCGAGGTAAGTCGGTGGCCATTGCGTTCGCCCTCGCCGCGAAAGTCGATCCGCAGGGAGGCAATTCCATGGGCGGTCAAGACGGAGGCCAGTCGTTTGAACATATCACCTACTTCATCGCGTTGGCTGGCCCAACCGTGCAGCAACAGCACCACCGCCTCGGCCGGTTGACCGGGAGCAGTGGTCAGGGTGCCTCTAACCCCGGACGCGACTGCGATCTCAAACTCCTCGATCTCGGTTGGACTCGCCTGCGCGGTGACGAGCAGGAAGGACAGGAAGACGATGCAGGTAGATCGCAGAGGAAGCATGGGCCAGGATCCTGACAATCCGTAGCAGCGACGCGAGCGTTCGGTGCGGTAAAACCGCCTCAGTTCAACGGCGCCAGAAACCGGATCAGATTGTTCACGTGTTCGTCGAGTTCGATGCCGAGGTGTTCGCAACCGGTGAAGATGGTGGCGCGGTCCACTTTGGCGGCGAAGCCCTTGTCCTTGATCTTCTTCTTAATCGACTTTGCTTTCATCTCGCCGTAGGCGATCGGGTTCATTTTACGGTAGGCATAAAAGATGCCGCAGAGTTCATCGGTCGCCAGCAGCGCAGCCGCGAGCGGCGTGCGGGGCAGGGCGTCGAAGCCATTGTAACCGTAGGCGTGAGCTTCGACGGCATGGATCAAATCCTCGGGGTAGTCCCATTGCGCAAACCAACCCAGCGATGGACGCGGGTGATCCTCGGGGTGCTCCTCGAAATCCAAGTCATGGAGCAAACCGGTGAGATACCAGAGGTCGGCATCCTGATCGAGATGGTGCGCGTAACCCTCCATGGCCGTGGCGACCATCAGGGCATGAAACCGTTGGTAGTCGTCCTGCACGTGAGATTCCAACAAGACCTGAGCATCGGTGCGCGCGGGGAGGGGCATGGCGAGGAGATATACCGTCGGCGGGGGCAATGTCCAGAGCCTCAAATTTGCGGCCACGAATGACCAGCGATGGGCGAAAAGCGCCCGCGCTGGGGCAGCCGATCAGGCTTGGCCTAGGCCGCCAGTCGGATAGCATCAGTTAATCCCAACAAGGAGGCTAAAATGTCTGTAATCAGAGTGCATTTGGAACCTGCCGAGGCGCATGTGGTTGAGCGATTGGCTCATGCCCTGGCGGTGACCAAAGAAGACGTGGCCTATGCGGCCTTGGATCGAATGATGACCGAATCATTGGACCCCGAGGTTCAACGATATATCCGCGACAACAGTCGGGCTCGCAAAGCGAACCTGCCGCGGTGGGCCGACACGGAACGATCGGTGCACGCCTACGAAGGCGGCCCAGATGATCAGCCGGTCGAGCGCATCAAATATGAGTAGCCGCAGCGTGGTCTGACCGAAGCGAGCGGCGATCGCTTCGGTTCCCCATCCCTCTCAACCTAGATGCGAGGGCGGGTGCTACTCGTAGGTAAAGATAGCGGTGGCGGTGCAATCTTCGCTGGCCACCAAACGGACCCAGTGGGCACTGAAGCCAGCCGGGAACTCGAACGTTAGCGGGGACTCCCCGTCGAGTTCGAGGCTCTGATAGAGGTGATATCCCTGGTGGTCGAAATTCACTTCGAGCTGCAACGTCACTGGCCGGTCTGCGGATACCACCAGGGTCTTCCGATCGTATCCAGTCATAAGATACGAGTCGGACGGCTGGTGTGCTTTCACCTTCGTGTCTTTCCAGGGGCCGCCCACACCGATCGGCTTGCCCAGTTTCCACAGGTCGTCGATGCCCCCGAACCAGAGGGCCTCGGCCCCGTTCGCGCTGCGGTAGATGTGGGGATCATTGGTTGCGGTGGTGCCCACTCCGCTCATGACCAGCAGACCGTTCCAGGTCGCGAAGTCGGCAATTTTCTTTCGGTGACTACTGATGGGACGAAGCTGCTGAAAGAGCGGTGGTTGGTGATTCGTCACCAGGGGCAGTTCATAAAAGGTCCCGTGAATATTGGCCAGTTCACGCTCGGACTGCACCTCGCGATAGGTCCGCGGCCACCCGAAGGTAAAGGGTTGATCGTAGGCGGTTGGACCCTTGGGCAGGCGCAACCTTTCACCGTGCGATTCCACAATGACTGACGCATCGTCGACGGTGAATTTGGGGGCCATGCTGAGATGCTCCTCGGTTTCCTCACCCAGCGATTCACCCGTCGCGAAATCGAAAGTGCCTTTGCGAAAGTCGAGCGTCCTTCCCTTTAAGTCAGTGACGGCGAGATCACGTGTATTGCGACGGGTATACAAAGCTGATCCCGAGACCACCGGTTCGCCAATGTCGGCCAGTCCGGCGAACAGGGTTTCGCCTTCGATGGGGTCGCGGAAGTTGGCATCGGATAGGTGGAACGAAGCTGACCCGATGAAGTTATGGTCGGCCGTCAATCTCACCCATTGCGCCTCTAGTGATGAATCGAAAAAGTAGGGCAGGTAGCCGCTGACGGTTACCTCCTCATGCAATTCCCAGTGGCCAGTCCCGTGTTGATCGATCTCGATGGTGATGTTGACGGTTTGACCGTCGGTCACGGCCAAGTGTAGGAGGCGGCGAGTGAACCCGTTGATGAGAAAGGGCAGGCTGGGTTGGTGCACGGCCACGGCCTCGTGGCGCCAAGGCCCGCCGAAGCCGGTGCCCGGCCCCCAGCTTTCCAGATCTGCCATTGAGCCAAACCAGAGGTTGCTCTGGGGTTGGCCGGCCCGCGGGTTGCCTTGGATAGACGTTTCGTCCGTGGCGAGCACCAGTTGGCCATTCCACGCCGTGAAATCGGGGATGTAGCGCAGGTGGCTACCGATGGGAGCGAGTCCGGCTGAGTCGGTGGAGGAGAACGTCGCAGGAAACTCAAAAAACATCCCGTGCATATCCATCATCCAGCGACCGTCGGCCACCTCGCGAATTCGCGGCCATTCCGTATACCAGCCGTGAATGGCGTCGTTGTTGAATGAAGCCTTGGGCAACAGGTAGGTATGCCACTTTCCGCCATCGAGAACTTTAAGTCGAAGCGCGCGCTCATCCCAACCGATGGCCCAAGCGGGGTTAGCATCATCGGCGTTTCCCCGCAGGCCGCCGGGACCGGTGACCTCGGTGTATTGCTTGCGCTCAATCACTTCCCAAGTATCGCCGTCCCAAGTCGCCAATACCCCGCGCTCGTCGGGAGACTTGGCCTTAATCCGCTGGAGGATGGCATCGGCTTCGGCCTCGGAAATTCCGTCTCGAAATGTGCCGCCAACGTGTTCGCCGTTGTTGGACATGATCAACCGACCCTGGGCGGTAAAGGCCCCTTTCGCGTGCCAGCCCGGGACGGGTTTATGGAACAGTTTGGTGGCCTTGAGCGTGTGCACGTTCAGCTCCCAGATGTCCCCCTCCATCATCACTACATAGACCCGTTCAGCGGGGTGGGTCAGGTGCCGGGCAAAGGCGGTGATGCGACCGGGCATCGTTTGGGGCGAAACGGTGCGGACGCCGCCCTCGGCATCGATGACGTGGTGCGCGATCAGCAGTTGGTTGGATTCCCGGTGAATCATACGCCCGGCCGGCGTGCCGCCGACGCTTTCCGGATGAATCGTCAGCTCCAGTGCCTCGTTGATCGAATACAGCTTGTGGTCACTGCCATAGGGTTCGTGGGCCGCGTAGTTGACCATCCATAGTCGGTCTGCCCAAGGCACGACTGCCCCGATGCCGCACTCGTTGAGCCGCCCGCGAAGGTCACCGTTGTCGGCGTAGGTGGTGAGGTGCGGATAGATCCCGCTGATCTGGAGCGGGCTCGCTACCGTTGCCGTGGCTGGGCCGATCAGGACCAAAAGAGCGGCGTGGAGGAGGGCGCGAAGGGGCATGGTGGGGTGGGGTAGAGTCGGGCTTTCAAAAACGCCGGCCAAAGCACGGCGTTACGCTGCCATTAGGTTTGGCTTTCGGCGCCTCACAACCGGCCGCCGAGTTTCACCAGCAGGTCACGGGTGAGTTTGATACCGGTGTCGGGATCGATTTCTTTGCCCTCGTATTCGATGTCGATGAAGCCGGTGAAGCCGGCGTCCTTGACGATCTGCATGAGGCGGCGGAAATCCACCGTGCTTTCTTCGCCGTTGGCATCGAAGTGGTGGGTTTTGGCGCTGACGCCTTTGGCGTAAGGCATGCTTTGGGCGGTGCCGAGGTAGGGGTCGTAGGTCCAGCCCTCGCGCTTGCTGCCGTAGTTGCCGAAGTCGGGCAACATGCCGACCCGGGGATGACCCACCAGGTCCATCAAGGCGACCAGCCAGGCGCCGTTGGACGAGAGTCCGCCGTGGGGTTCGACGATGACGTGCAGTCCGTAGTCGTCGCCGACTTCGCAAAGACGACGCAGGCCGTCGGCACACCGGTCGAGCTGGGTGCCGTAGCTTTCCGATTTGTCGGTGTGGGCGTTCACCCGGATGGCGTGGCAACCGAGGGTCTGGGCGGCCTCGAGCCAAGGGATGTGAGCTTCAACCGAGGCCGTCTGTTTCTTCGGATCGGGATCGCCCAGCAAACCGCATCGATCACACATGATGAGCACGTTTTTAACGCCTTCGCCGTCGGACACTTTTTTGAGTTCCTGGGTTACGGACTGGGTGAAGCCCTCGAGGTAGAATTGGTTCACGTATTCCACCGCGTTGACGCCGAAGTCGCGCTTGGTGATTTCGGCAAACCGCATCTTGTCGCGTTGGCCGCTCCAGAAGTCCTTGTTGAGGGACCACTGGGCGAGGGAGATATCGAACCACGTATCGTCGTGGGCCGCGCCCTTGGACTTGTGATGCGCGGCAGACGCGGTGCGTCCTGCGAGGGTGGCGGCGGCGAGCCCGAGGGCGCCTCGGGTGAGAAAATTACGGCGGGTATTCATGGGGTAGTTTTAACCACGG
>CAKZMS010000460.1 GCA_937128785.1 uncultured Opitutaceae bacterium
GGGAGATGAAGTAATCATCGCTGAGGGCGGCTTCTTCAAGGTGTCGGGCAATGTCGAGCAGCGGGTCATTGGTGATGCCGAGGCTGTCGAGGGCCTTGTCGAAGCTGCCTTTGATGATCTTGGCCCGCGGATCGTAGTTCTTGTAAACGCGGTGACCAAATCCCATGAGGCGGGCTTTGCCGTCTTTGGCGGCCTGGATAAATTTCGAACCGTCGTCACCGTCGGCATGGATCCGATTGAGCATTTCGAGCACGGCCTGATTGGCGCCACCATGCAAGGGCCCCCACAAAGCGCTGACCCCGGCGGAAGCCGACGCAAAGAGATTGGCACCCGAGGAAGCAACCATGCGCACGGTCGAAGTGGAGCAGTTTTGCTCGTGCTCCGCGTGGAGCAGGAGAAAGAGATTGATGGCCGAGGCCACCTCCGGCGTCGCCTCGTAGGGCGAGTAAGGATCGGAGAACATCAGGTGGAGGAAGTTCTCCGCGTAGCCCAAATCGGGCTTCGGGTAGTTCAGCGGCTTGCCGCGACCGACGCGGTAAGAGTGAGCGGCGATCGGCCGAACCTTGGACATGGCGATGGCGGCGGCATCGTCAAAGTGTTCCAAGTCGTCTTTGTGGTTGTTGGACGCAATATGGGACTAGTAAGCGCCCAAGGCGTTGAGACCCGAGGAGAGCACCGCCATCGGATGCGCCCCGCGCGGGAAACCTTGGATGAAGCGAACCATGCCTTCCCGAATCGGGGCCTCGCGGGTGAGACGGGCGGAGAATTGGGCCCGCTGATCGGCCGTCGGAAGTTCGCCGTAAATCACCAAATAGGCGACATCCACAAAGTTGGACTTCGCCGCGAGTTGCTCGATCGGGTAACCGCGGTAACGCAGAATACCGGCCTCACCGTCGATGTAGGTGATTTCACTCTGGCAGGACCCCGTGTTGCCAAACCCTTCGTCATAAGTGATGTAGCCGGTCGTGGAACGGAGTTTGCGCACATCGACCGCCTTTTCGCCCTCCGAACCGATGATCACGGGAAGTTCGAGTTCTTGGTCGTCAATTTTTAGGGAAGCGGTCTTGGCCATAGGAAAGATTATCGAAAATGAGTTCGGCTAAGATGCAAAGCAAACACCCCGCCAAACGGCGAGAAACCGGCCATCATAGGCCTATACCATGCATGAAGTTAGGGAAACTTATCGTTTCCGGGCTCCTACGCAACGCCGACAGACGCCAATTGAGCAAAATTTCGGTATAATTCCAGGCCTTTGGCCTGGCTCTTCTCCGGGTGAAACTGCGTGGCAAAACAACGTCCGCGCGCAATCGCCGCCGTAAAGCGACCTCCATAGTCACAATCGGCGAGCACCAATCCGGGGTCGGCGGGCACACAGTGGTAGCTGTGCACAAAATAGAATGACTCCCCTTCCGGTTCCAATTCGCCCTGCAGGGGAGAAAGCTCCTGCACAAATCTGACGGAGTTCCACCCCATGTGCGGAATCTTGAGCTCCGGGGGTAGTTCAAAGTGTCGCACGACTCCGGGGAAAATCCCCAGTCCCTCGATATCCCCCTCTTCCGAGCGCTCAAACAAAGCCTGCATGCCGAGGCATACGCCCAGAAACGGGCGATCAGCCGAGATCCATTCCCGCACCGACTCAGCCAAACCGGTCTCGCGCAATGAGGCCACGCAGTCGCGCAACGCCCCCACCCCCGGCAACACCAGTCCATGCGCACCGGCAGCGGCCAACTCGTCCGGCGTGCGCACCACGACCGGGCTGCCTCCCACGGTTTCGAGGGCCTTGGTTACGCTGCGTAAATTGCAGATGCCGTTGTCAATGACTGCGATCATCGCATGGTGGAATTTGGATTTCGGATTGCGGATTTGGAAACGGAGGACTTCGCAGGGCGGAACCGATCCGCATTCCCAGATCAGAAATCAGCAATCAGATTACGCCCTTGGTCGACGGCAGGCTGTCGGCGGCGCGCGGGTCGATCTGGGTGGCCACATCCAAGGTGCGGGCGAGACATTTGAAGATCGCTTCGGCGACGTGGTGCGGCTCTTCGCCGTAGACCAACTTCACGTGCAGGTTTGCCCCCAGAGCATTGCTGAACGCCCGGGCAAACTCCTTCACGAGGATAATGTTAAAATCGCGCACGAACATGGTCGGCGCCTCGGCATCATAGACGAGGTGCGGACGTCCACCGATATCGACGGCGATTCGGGCCAGGGACTCGTCCATGGGCAGGATAAAAAAACCATATCGACGAATGCCCTTCTTGTCACCGAGCGCCTGCTTGAAGGCGTCGCCCAGCACCAAACCGACATCCTCGACGGTGTGGTGGTAATCCACCTCGACGTCGCCATCACACTTCACGTTCAGGTCGAACAGGCCGTGTTTGGCAAAGAGCGTCAGCATGTGATCGAAAAACGGGATCCCCGTTTCGATTTTGGATACGCCGGTGCCGTCCACCGAGAGCGAAAGCTCGA
>CAKZMS010000461.1 GCA_937128785.1 uncultured Opitutaceae bacterium
CCATGACATGGGCGTGATGAATCACTGGAGTCCGCGCGGTCGCAGCTCCTACGAAGTCGCCCGACTCGATCGGTTGTGTTTCTCGCACATGACCTGTGAGCAACTCACCAACTGGGTTCTGACCGCCGGAATCTACTATTCACAGACTCGGGACGAATCCTTCCTGCGGAAGCACGTTTCCACCCTGCGCTCGTGCTTGGATTCGCTGGAGAATCGGGAGCATCACGATCCCGCGAAACGCAATGGCCTGATGAATCTCGAATCTTGTCGCACGGAAGGCGGCGGGGAGATCACCACCTATGATTCGCTTGACCACTCGCTCGGGCAGAGTCGGGCGAACATTTACCTCGGGGGAAAAATTTGGGCTTCCGGCGTCCTTTTGCAGGATCTGTTCACGTGTGCGGGGGTGCCGGATCAGGCGGAGCGCGCGGCGGCTTTGGCCGGACGCTCGGCGGCCACGTTGACGGCCGGATTTAGGGATGACCTTGGTTTCATTCCCGCCGTGCTCGAAGGTGACAATGCCAGCGCGATCATCCCGGCGATTGAAGCATTGGTGTATCCCTATGAGTATGGACTGAAGGACGCGGTAAGCGAAGAGGGACCTTACGGCGATTACGTGCGGGTGCTCAAGCAGCACCTCACCAACATCATGAAGCCCGGTATGTGCCTCTACGATGATGGCGGCTGGAAACTCTCATCGTCCGCTGACAATTCCTGGATGTCGAAGATCGCCTTGTGCCAATACGTGGCCCGCGCGGTATTGGGATTCGATTTCGGCGATGGCCAGTTCAAGGCGGATCAGGCTCACGCTCGGTGGGAGCGCGAAGGATCCAAGCTGCAAGCCTGCTCCGATCAATTCCGATCCGGGGTCGCCCACGGCAGCCTGTACTATCCGCGCATCGTTACTAGTGTGCTCTGGATGAAAGAGTCCTAACCATCTCAGGATTCAGGGATAGGTCGCGCCGGGTTGCAGGTATTTCTCGTCGCCGGGTTGATTGAGCTCCCAATAGGGAAGGCGGATGAGGTGTGTGCGCTGGAGGGACGAGCCGTCCCAACGCTGCCATTCATTCAAGGTGTAGGGAGCTTTGGTGTCGAAGAACATGCGGTCGGTGCCGCGGGCGTGCTTGATGGTGACGCGCCACCCTTGGGGTACGCGGGCGATGGCAAAAGCGGCCGAGGTCCAGGAGAGTTCGTCTGCCTTGGAATCAATGACTGAATCCATCAGCGGTGCTTCGAACAGGGTTGTCCTGCCCCAGTCGATTAAACGCAGCCGGAAAGGGAGTTCATCGTAGAACAAGGCGCCTTCCGGTGCTTTTTCTTCGATCTCCACATCGGACATACCCTCCCAATAGGTGCGGGCCTCATATTCCCACTCCGATCCATCGAGTTCCGCATGCTTGTAGGAAAGGCCACAGGAATCGTTCGTGGTGGAGGTGAACTTGATCAGTTTGCCGCTGTCCTGCCGCCAAAACGCTGAGTGGCCCTGGTCGTAGCGATAGGAACCCGTGGGGATCGTGATGACCTGATTAAGTTTGATCACCGGGTAGGTGCCCGGGTCTTGCCAGTTGTCGGCTTTGACCAACTCGTCAGCGGCAAAGTTCTCCCGCACCAGAATATGTCGCACCTCGGTTTTCCGCAGTGTGCCATAGACCCGCTCCTCCGCTGCAAAAACAGCCATCTCGGCTTTGCCGTCACCCCAAAACCCCTCGTCCTTGAGCATGCGCTCACTGAAGGGATTGGCGGTCAGACTGCCCGCGCTCAAAACCAGCCCTAGACTCAGACGTCGAATAGCGATCATGGAGCAGTTTTAAACACGGCCCCGCCACCCCGCAACGCCGGGATGCAGTTATTGTTCCAGCGGGGGAGAGGTGGATGTATCCAGATTTTCGTCGTCGCGGAATTTGTCCGAGCAGTCGCTGCACATGCCGTGGGTGAATCGAATCTGGCTGCGACGTCGGAAGTAGTCATCGACTTGGCGCCAGTAACCATCGTCGTCGCGCACCTTTTTGCACCAGGCGCAGATGGGAAGCAGTCCGGACAGGGTTTCGACTTCGGCGAGAGCCTGCGTGAGCTGTTCGTTGCGCTGCTGCAGATGGGCCAGCAAGAGCCCCACAAAAATCGCCACCATAAAGAAACTCACCTCCAGGTCACCAATGATATCCACCGCCATGTTCAAGACCGAGCTGTCGGAGTTGGCGCTCGCGACCGACATGATGGTGCGGAATACGTGGAAAACCGCGTGGGCCAGGAAGACTTTCGCCGGTGCGGTCAGGGGTTTCCAAAACACCGGCGGTGACATACGCAGACCCTGATAAGCGAGCAAAGCGAGCGTAGCCCAGACCATACCGTTGGTCACGCGGCGCCAGACGGATTCCGGGGCAAGCGTGTAAAAGAGAACCAAGGCTATCGCATGAAACACCACGATGGCCCAGCCGAGGCGCTGGGGTGCCGGTTGGTTCGCGTGAACCCGCGCGCCGACAAAAAGCGCTGCATGGCCCACCGTCACCAAGACGGTCGGCAAAATACGGCCGACCATGTCGGGCAGGAAAGGGCGGACGGCAAAAAGGATGTCGGCGACCAACATCACCCAAGCGGCGACCATCCAGAACAGGAGAGATTTGCGATGATTACTTTGCGACCAGGCATCCGTCATCAGCACGGCAATGATCGCGCAGATGATTGTATTGGTGAGGTATATGACAGTCTCGATGCCCATCAGCTGGAATCCAGCGACCCAAACCCCCGACCCAGCCGGAGGCGAGGCGAATTCTCAGCGCAACTACTGGCCCAATCCGGCAGGGGAAAATGATTCAGGCCTTGCCGGGGTCCTTTTCGGACTGCCTCGGCCAATCATGATCGATCGCCCACTGTTTGGCTTCGTCCAGGTTTTGAAAAACCGGATAGGCGTGTTCCTGAAGGTAGGCGACGGTAGCGTGTACGCGAACGGGATCTTCATCCAAGATCGTTTTCATGCCGTCTACTTTGCTCCACCACATCACGGTGAATTCCGATCCAGAATCCTGAATAAGAAAAGGGAAGAGGTCCTCGTCGGCTCCCATAAGTTTCGCCATGTCGACGCCCTCATACTGCCGGGAAAAATCTGCAGTCTCCTGCTGCGAGAGTTCGCGAAAAGCGTGGGAGGCGAAGTCGGAAGGATTCATTTCTGACCACCGTGGAGCGCGACAATTCCTCCGGTGAGTCGGTCGATGGAGGCGATGGCGAATCCGGCCGTTTTCATCTCATCGGCGATGCCCTCGTGAGTGGGGAACTCCTCAATGGATCCGCAGAGGTAGTCGTAGGCGCTCTTGTCCCCGGTCACGACTGCGGCGATGAGAGGCAGCAGGTTGCGCAAGTAGAAGTAGTAGAACGGTCGCAACCAGCCGTAGGGTTGGGAGAACTCCAGCACCCACAGGTGGCCGCCGGGTCGGAGCACACGGTGGAGCTCGGTCAGGCACTTGTGGCGGTCGGCCATGTTACGCAGGCCGAACGAGATGGTGGCGGCATCGAAGCTGTTGTCCTCACAGGGAAGGTTGAGACCATCGCCTTGTTGGAAACGAACGTTTCCCGACCGTTTCATCCGCGGTTGTTTCTTCTCCGCTTCGTCCAGCATGGGTTGGCAAAAATCCATGCCGACGATGGGGGTGCCTTCCGGGAGTCCGCGCGCGAGGGCGAACGCGACGTCGCCACTTCCCGTGGCGAGATCGAGCACGTCGGCGGGTGACTGGGCGGCCACGCGCTGCAGCAGTTTCCGTCGCCACCAGAGATCGATGCCTCCGCTGAGCAGGCGGTTGGCGACATCGTAGCGACCCGCGATGCGGGCGAACATGGAATTGACGGCTTGAGGATCGGGCAAAACGGCAGAGCGGGTTAACAACTTTCAGGCATCAAGCAACAAGTGACACAGACTCCCTCAAGAATCCATCCCGCGGCTCATTCCGCAGTTTCCTTGGTTTCTTTCGAATCGTCGGATTCGGCGGCGAGGGGCTCGGTCGTCTCACCCGCCCGGAAGCGTTCCACCACCCAGCGGGAAAGTGCTTTTTCGGGATCGGCCACGACTTCGGCATCGATGGTGAAGGCCGCCTCGGGGGCGTCCTTGGCCAGCAGGATGAGACCGTGGTGGAAATTGTGGAACCGCTCCTCACAGAGGGCCCGGATGGTTTTGTCGCGATCGAGACTCTGT
>CAKZMS010000462.1 GCA_937128785.1 uncultured Opitutaceae bacterium
CTTTATTTTCGCCGACGATGGCTTCTTTGATCACCCACAAGTGCAGGGGGATCAGCGCTCCCACCGCCGAGCTGATACGAAGCCAAAGTAAACCCAGGTAGGGATCATCGAGCGACCGGGCGATATTCGCGCATGTCAGCCATAGCGCGACGTGCAACGACACCGTAAAGAAGAGCTGATTGATCCTCCGCTTGGGATTGCCCCACAACGCCAGTACCCCCACCAAGATGGCGGCAAAAGAGACGAAGAGGGAGACGGGATTCATGAGCGACTGAGGACCAGACAGGCATTGGTGCCGGACAGTCCATGGGTGTTGACCATCACGTGCTCGTTCGTGAGCGGAAGGCTTTCGTTACTCAAACACAATGGGCACTCGGGATCGGGACGTTCCCAATTGACGGTCGGTGGCAGGCCGTTACCGGCAAAACTCAGGAGCGAGGTACCCACTTGGATGGCTCCGGCCGCGCCTAGCGGATTGCCGATTGCTCCTTTGATGGAGAAGGCGGGGATATCACGGGTCCGGTCGCCAAATACTTTCTGCACCGCCTGAGCTTCCGCCGCATCTAAAATCCGGTGACCCGGCCCCCACGCGTTGATCGCGTCCACCTGCTGTTTGTGCAAACCCGCATTGGCCAGCGCCATTTCCATCGCAATGGCCAACCCCTCCTCCGGTTTGCCGATCGAATCGGAGGCATAGGCATAACCGGCAACGTAACCCAGTGCCGGGGTTGGGCTCTCTTCAGGCTCCAGGACCATGACCGCCGCTCCCTCGCCAATCACTCCCGTCGTCCGCCACAGATCAAACGGCCGGCACTGCTTATCCGGATCGGAACTGTTTCCCGGTGCCAGTCCGGCCATTTTCAGTTCCAACATCGGATGAAAATAGAGCGGAGCCTCCGTGCCGCCACAGATCGCGTAACGCGCTTCGCCACGTTCGATCGCACCCGCCGCATGACCGATGGCATCGACCCCGGAACAGCAGGCGCTTTGAAAAGCCATCGCCCGCGCCGGCCCCTGCATGAGTTCGCCGATCGCTCCACCGATCGCACTGACCGAGGCGGAGAAAACCGATGAAGGCAGTCCGAACACCGGCCCGCGGCGCAGGATCACATCCACCGTTTTGTTAATGACGCCAAAATCCATCAACGACGCCCCCACCGCAATCACCGCGGACTGTCCGCTGAGGTCGTGCAGGTTCAACCCCGCATCCCGGGCAGCCATACTCGCCGCCGCCACCGCGAACTGGGTGTGTCGCGGCATCCGTTTAATGGATACGTCCGGTTCGAAATCGCGCAGGTCAAAATCTTTCACCTGGGCGCTGACAAACGCCCCGCCCTGTTCCGGGAAGCCGGCCATGCGGTGCACGCGGCTTCGGGATTCCAAAATGCCCGCGGCGAACGCATCGCGACCGATCCCGGCTGGAGTGACCAAGCCGATTCCGGTGACCTTGACGCGCCGGCGTTTCATGCCGGGGCCGGGAATCTGATATGCAGGGTCGTCCCTTCCCCTTCGACCGACTCGAGGGCGAGTGAAGCCCCGTGCGATCCAAGCAGGTGGCGGCAAATGCTCAGGCCAAGGCCCGTGCCGTGCGCTTTGGTGGTGAATCCGCCCTTTAGCGCCCGATGCATGGTATCGGGGTTCATCCCCTCGCCATCGTCCGAGATCAAAACCTCCGAACCTTCCTTCGTTTCGGAAAACTCAACCGTCACTTTGCGGGCTCCCGCTTCGAGTGCGTTGCGGAACAGGTTTTGAAACACCCGGGCCAGCTCCAAGCGCACGCCTTTGACCACCAGACTGGCGGCTCCGGTAAAGACAATCGCTTCATTGCTGAAAAAGATTACGCGGTGCATCTCCTGAGCGAGTTTGACCAGATCAACTTCCGTGAAGTCCTCCGCCTGGTGGGAAGATTTGCGCCAGTTCTCCGCCAGATGATGGCAATACTCCGCCGAACGCTCGACGATCTTCGCGTATTCCATGAACTTCTTCGCCTTGTCCGGCGATTCGGCCGACAAAACCTTCGCCTCTTCTTGTAGGAGGCCCGCGTAACCGATCATCACCGTGAGGGGGTTGGCGAGATCATGGACCAGCTCGACCGAAGCCCGGCCTTGCCAAACATCCGTGGCCACTTCGGACATCTCACTCTTGAGCTGAGCCAACATCTGTTTCGCCGCGGAATTCGTTTCGGCTTCTTTGCGACGGACCGCCGTCTCCCCGGCCTGGGTGCGCACGGCGTTCAGCAGCTCCTCGATGTCGGGCGGCTTCCGAAGATACTGGTTCGCCCCGCCCAACATCGCCTGCTGCGCCGTGGCCAACGTGCCGTAACCGGTTAACATCACCACCGATACTTCCGGATCCAAATCCCGAATGCGCTCAAGCGCCGCGATGCCATCCATTTCCGGCATCCGAATATCGAGAATAATGACGGCATATTCCGTCTGCGCGATTTTACCGAGCGCTTCCTTGGCCCGCTCCGCGGTATCGACGGTAAACTCCGTCCCCAAGGTAAACGCGATGGATTCGCGTGGACCATATTCGTCATCAACCACCAGGACTCGGGCTCGGTCCGTCTTGGTCTCGGTAGAACTCACTGTATCGGTCATCATGATTAGGGAAAACTGACCTCCTCAACTCACTTAACATACCGATCCGCGATTTCCCGGGAGGTCCGCCAAAAGAGCTCAGGCTCGGAAGTGTTTGCGAGGATGGATTTACCGTGTCAAGGAAGGCATCTGGCACTCGTTTGCATCTAGCCTTTTCACGTCAGGTTTACATGGATTTTACAACAATCGCCCTCGTTATCACCCTACTGCTACTCGTTGGCGTTGGCTTCGTTGCAACCCAATGGCGGGCCCAAAAACTCGTCGCCGAATCGGAGCGTCAACAACTCCAAATCGATCGCGATCGCGAGGCTTCGCTTCGCGCCCAGCGGGAGACTGATCTGGTAGCGTTACGTGACCGTTTTAACGAAGCGGAAAAACAACTTTCCGCCCTCGCCGCTTCGTCCGCCGCCGAGCTCAAGGCCGAGCAGGAACGCGTCACCGCCGAGCAAGAGCGCTCGAAACAGTATCTCGCCGACCTCGAAAAACTGCGCGCGACGATGAGCACCGAATTCCAGGCTCTCGCGGCCAAGATTCTCGACGAGAAAACCAAAAAGTTCACCGAGCACAACCGCGAGCAAGTCGATGGCCTGCTACGTCCGCTCAAGCAACAACTCACCGACTTTCGCCAACGCGTGGATCACGTGCACAAGGACGACTCCGCCGATCGCGCCTCCCTCAAAACCCAGATCGAACAACTCCGCCAGCTCAACACCCGCATCACCGATGAGGCCCAGCAACTCACCCGGGCCCTCAAAGGTCAGGCGCAAGCCCGGGGCGCGTGGGGCGAACTCGTATTGGAACGACTGCTGCAAAGCTCTGGTCTGCGCGCCAACGAGGACTACGTGACGCAGGAGTCATTCACCAACGAAGACGGCTCACGAGTGCGTCCCGACGTGATTGTGCGCCTGCCCGACGAACGCCACCTCGTCATCGATTCCAAGGTTTCCCTCGTCGCCTACGAACAGGCCGTCAACGCCAGCGAGGCCGATGAACGGGCCGCGGCTTTGAAGGCTCACGCCGCTGCCGTCCGTCGCCATGTCGAAGAACTTTCGGGTAAAAAGTATGAGGACCTCGGGCAGCTTCATACCCCCGACTATGTGCTGATGTTCGTGCCGCGGGATCCCACTTTTGTGGCTGCCCTTGAGACCGCCCCCGCCCTCTACGACTGGGCGTTTGATCGTCGGGTGATCCTCGTCACGTCGCCCACCCTGCTCGTCACGTTGAAAACCGTGGCATCTCTCTGGAAACAGGATCGGCAGACCAAGAACGCTCTCGAGATCGCCCGCCGGGGCGGTCTGCTCTACGACAAGTTTGTCGGCCTCTATCAGGATCTCGAAAACATCGGCAAGCACCTGGACAATACCCGCAAGAGCTACGACCAGGCCCTCGGCAAACTCCGCGAGGGCCGGGGCAATCTGCTAACGCAGGTGGATGAGCTGCGCGAACTCGGCGTCAAAACCAAGAAGCAACTCCCCGCCGAAGAATCCGACCGCCTCACCTAATGCCGAGCGTTTCCCGACTTAGGGTTTATCCGATCAAAAGTTGCCGGGGTTACGACATCGACGTCGCCGCGCTCGA
>CAKZMS010000463.1 GCA_937128785.1 uncultured Opitutaceae bacterium
AGTCGAGAAACCGGCGGTGTCGGATATGGTGGAGCCGCTGGCGACCGAACCGACCAATGAGCCGGCCGCAGAGGCTGCGGCTGCCAACGCTCCGACTGAAGTTGCCGCAGACTCGGCCCCTCCAGCTCCTCCGCCGGTAGCTGAGCCACCTGCGCTCGCGTCGCCGGAGACGGATGTCGTCAAGCCGAATGAACCGCCCGCACTCGAGACCGGGGAGCAACCCCAGGTTTCGGAGCCGGCAGAGCCAGCGGCACCGGTTCCACCTGCTGCTGAGGAAATACCTGAGAAATCAGACAACGATTCCTCGGAAACCGAAGACACGGACGACAAGCCGAAGGCGTAGCTCAACATTATAACGTCGCGCCGTGCTTTAGCCGGCGTTCGTTTCAGTTCACCCGCACGTTTTTAAAGATGGGCTGAGAGGCAGTAGTGCCTGTCTGAAGCACGGCACTACGCAAACTAACGCAGGCGAATAGTATGGTGATCGTCTTGGGTGATTCCCAAGTCCAGATGCCAGGCATCTTCGGGCAGCCATCCGGCGATGCGCTCGGGCCATTCGATTGCTGCCAGCCAAGGGCTGATGAGGAAATCCTCGAGCATCAGGGCCTCAACTTGAGCTCCACCCTCGAGCCGGTAGGCATCCAAATGAAGGAGCTTCCCTCGAGGGCCCTGGTGTAGGGTGTAGAGATTAAACGTCGGGCTGGTGACGGGTTCCTTGATGCCCAGACCGGCGGCCAAACCCTGCACGAAGGTGGTCTTGCCGACACCCACAGCGCCGTGGTGCGCCCAGACGGTATCGCTGGGCAGCGCCCCGGCCAATTCGGCGGCGACTTGCCGCGAAGCTTCGGCCGAACGGGTGACGACACCGTCTCTGAGTTTATCGCAGATGCTCGAAGCCATGGAATCTCTTCAAATCCAATTCGTCGTCGAAAGGGGAGACGGCCCGGGATTTCACAAATCGACCAATGCAGGTAAGATGGGTTTTAAAGTGCCGGTTCCACTCCTGGATGAAGTCCTTGGGTTTGGTGCGTCCGGAGACCGCAAAGACCAACTCGTAGTCTTCTCCATCGGTCAAAGCGTGGACCAGCGGTGATTCGCCGGAGGTTTCGCTGTATTGTTTGGCCGACTTACTGACGGGGATGGCGTCTTCGCTCAGCGCGATCCGGGTGCCCTTGGGTTGCAGCGCCGGCAGGTCCTTGGCGAGACCGTCGCTGATATCCATCATCGCGTGCACTTCCGCACGCTTGCCCAACCACTGGCCTTCCTCGAGTCGGGGCGTGAACTTCCAGTGCCACTCCAATCGACTGCCGCCCAGTTTGCCGGTGACAAAAATCAAGTCGTCGGCCTTGGCGTTTTTGCGGGACAGCAGCCGTTTCTTTTTGGCTTCGCCGAGCATTGTCATGGTGGCGGTTAACCCTTCCGCTTGGTGCGCCACGTCCCCTCCGATGATGAGCACGTTGTAACGCCGGGCGAGATTCGCGATGCTGCGATAGAAGTCCCGCAACCATTCGATCTTCAGATTCTTCGCCGTGGCCAAGGCAATGACCGCGGCGCGGGGACGCCCGCCCATCGCCGCGATATCACTCAGGTTGCGATTGAAGAGCTTGGCTCCGGCTCCCCGGGCCGGAATGCGATCGTCGAAGTGTTCACCATAGATAACGGGATCAACGGTGATTAATTGATCCCGCGGCGTTCCGGAGAGCACGGCACAGTCATCACCGATCCCACGCGGTGGTTTGGGCGAGGCCGATCCCAGCCAACGCGTGATTTCCGTGATCAATTTCTGCTCACCCAGGGCGGCGACCGATCGGGAACGTTGTCGAGTAAAAGGCGACATGGTAAGGGACTCGGGGTGTGGGGGAGGAGTAAGGCCTGATTGGGGCTAAAGAGGGGGGATCCTAAAAATCGAGTCCCGCGAGAATCAATATCACCGTATTCAGGTTGAACAAACCGTGAGCGATAATCGGAACGGCGATGCGACCCGTGCGTTCGTAGGCCACCGCGAAAATGATCCCGAGCATGAACAAGGGGCCAAATGCCACCAGGTTACCGTGCATCAGGGCGAAAATTGCGGCGGGCAGCGGGAAAGCGATCCACGCGGGAGTGCGCGTGCGCAGATAGCGAAACATACCAGCCCGAAATACGACCTCTTCGGTCAACGGAGCCATGACCACGGCCAAAAAGGTCATACCCAAAATCACCCAACGCGTCTCGGCTTCCGCGAAGATTTGGATAAGTTCCTGTCGGTCGGTATTGAGATCAAAATAATCAAGGGAGGTGGTCCAAATGATGTTGATTCCCGTCAGGATGGGCAGGGCGATCAGCAGGGTGATCAAGCCCGCCAGCCACACATTCATGGGGCGGAGCTGAGCGCGCGGTTGGGTGATGCCTGCGGCGATCTGACGCTGTTTCATCATGGCAGCGGCGACTCCCGCGCCAGCCAGGAGGCCGCCCTGGAAACCCAGCCCCATGATGATCAGCGCAACATCGTCACCCACATTGATCGACCCCACCAACACCTGGGAACCGAATTGGCCGGCCACGCCTGCTGCAATCACGATGAAAATCGCGTACGCGAAGTTCCAGACACTGATGAGCCATGGCGACAGGGGGGAGGGCCGGTGGCGCAGCTCGCGGCCCTTTTCGCTGAATCCAACCCGCCAAACCAGCAAGACGCCGATCAACAACAGGAAAACCTGACCGGCGGCGGCTACCATCGCCGGGGTGTCGATTTCTTCGAGAGTCATGACAGAACCGGCCGGAAGGCGTGAGCGGACCAGACCGAAGCAAGCCGTTTAGCGCTTACGGACTTTCTTTCCGTCGAACACGACCTTGCCGTCGACGATGGTGGTTTTGATCCGGCCCTGCAACGTCTCCCCATCCCACGGGCTGTTGGATGACTTGGAAAATCCGGCCTTCGCGTCGTAGGTCCATTTCTCCTTCGGATCGAAGAGGCAGATATCCGCGGCGACGCCAGGGGACAGGGTTCCGGCGGGAAGTCCCAGTAACTCAGCGGGCTTGCGGGTCATGAGATCGATGACCTTGGGCAGACGGAATTTGTTTTTCCGCAGCAGCACATCGAGCGTCACCGGCAACGCGGTCTCGAGACCCAGAATACCGTTGGGGGCGTGGTCGAACTCCTTGTCTTTTTCGTAGTCCGTATGGGGGGCGTGGTCGGTTGCGATGATGTCGATGGTGCCGTCTTTCAGCCCGCCGATGATGGCTTCCTGATCCTCCGCGGTGCGCAGAGGCGGGTTCATTTTGAACTTGGGATCATACCCCTCGATGCTCTCGTCGGTCAGGGCGATGTGGTGGGGGGTCGCCTCGGCGGTGATTTTCACCCCGCGGGCTTTGGCCCGGCGGATGAGTTCAACGGAGTTTTTGGAAGAGATGTGCTGGAGATGGATGTGCGCGCCACTGTAAGTGGAAAGGATGGAGTTGCGCGCCACGATGAGATCCTCCGCCGCATTGGGCCAGCCGCGCAGGCCGAGGCGGGTGGAAACGACTCCCTCGTTCATCACCGCTCCAACGGTCATGGAGTGGTCCTGACAGTGGTCCATCAGCGGGAGGTCAAACATCTTGGCGTATTCACAGGCCCGCCGCATGAGCTCGTTGCTTTGCACGCAGTCTCCGTCGTCGGTGATGGCCACCACGCCGGCCCGGGCCAGGGAGCCGATCGGAGCCAAAGCTTCACCCTTCATGTCAACGGTGATGCAGCCGGTAGGCAGGACCTTTACGACGGCGTCCCGTTCGATGACGTCTTTGATGTATTGGATGGTACCGGTGGTGCTCGCGGGGGGCGAGGTATTGGGCATGCAGACCACGGTGGTGAAGCCGCCCGCCGCGGCGCAGTGCGAGCCGGTGGCGATGTTTTCCTTGTGCGTCTGGCCGGGTTCCCGGAAGTGCACATGGATGTCGACCAGGCCCGGGCAGGCGACGAGGCCATCGGCATCGATGACGCGGGCTTTCTTTTTATCCGCAGCGGTCAGTTTCGCGACGATCTTCCCGTTCTGCACGAACACGTCGCCGACGGCGTCGCGTTTATTGGCAGGGTCAATGACCCGGGCGTTCTTAATCCAGAGAGAGGGCATATGCTTAAAAAAATCAGGCGGTGGGGGTAACGTATTCGGGTTGGCCGCCGGCGCAGAGGTAGAGCACGGCCATGCGCACGGCGATGCCGTTGGTGACCTGTTCGAGAATCACGCTGCGGTCGCCGTCGGCGAGTTCGCTGTCGATTTCGACGCCCCGATTGATCGGGCCGGGATGCATGATGATGGCATCGGGGTGGAGCCACGACGCCCGTTCATGGTTCAGGCCGAACATGGAAGTGTATTCGCCGATCGAGGGAAACATGCCGGAGTTCTGACGCTCGTGTTGGATCCGCAGCAGCATCACGACCTCGGCATCAGCCAAAGCGCTTCGCAGGTCGTGGGAGACTTTCACGCCGAGGGCCTCAAAATAGGGTGGCACCAAGGTCGACGGACCCACGACGGTGACATCGGCGCCGAGGGTGCGTAGCGCCTGGATGTTGGAGCGCGCCACGCGGCTGAAGAGGATGTCTCCCAGGATCACGACACGACGGCCGTCCAGATCGCCGAGTCGTTCGCGCATGGTGAAGGTATCGAGCAGGCCCTGGGTGGGGTGTTCGTGGGCTCCGTCACCCGCGTTGATTACGGGGATGTCTAGAATCCGCGAAAGGTAGAGTGGTGAGCCCGGCGCGGAGTGCCGCACCACGATCATGTCCGCCTGCAGGGCGGCAATGTTCTCGGCGGTGTCACGCAGGGATTCTCCCTTGGTGGTGGAGGACGATTTGGCGTCCAGCGAGATAACGTCGGCGGAGAGTCGCTTGGCCGCCATATCGAACGCCATGCGGGTGCGCGTGCTCGGTTCGAGGAAGAGATTGACGATGGTCTTACCGCGCAGGGCCGGGACTTTCTTCACGCTCCGGGTGAGGATTTTTTTGAATCCGGCGGCGGTGGAGTGGATTTGATCGAGCTCGGCGCGCGAGAGTTCTTCGAGGGTGATCAGATGTCGGCGATTCCAAGGCATCGGGCAGGAGGGGAAAACGGGTTAGGAGGAGCGGGAAGTGATGGTGATCGAGT
>CAKZMS010000464.1 GCA_937128785.1 uncultured Opitutaceae bacterium
CTCCAACCTCTGCACCGAGATCACCCTCAACACCTCCGACGAGGAAACCGCCGTCTGCAACCTCGGCTCCGTCATCATCGAGAACCACCTCACCCCCGAGGGTAAGATCGACCACGAGAAGCTGAAGGAGACGATCACCACGGCCATCCGCGCGCTGGACAACGTCATCGACATCAACTTCTACCCGACCAAAGCCGCCGAAACCTCCAACCGCCGCCACCGTCCCATCGGCATGGGCGTCATGGGCCTCGCCAACGCGCTCTACCTCAAGGGTGTCGCATTCGCCTCCGAAGAAGCCGTCGACTTCAACGACGAGATGATGGAGGCCATCGCCTACTACGCCTACGAAGCCTCTTCCGACCTCGCCGCCGAGCGTGGCACCTACTCCAGCTACAAAGGCTCCAAGTGGGACCGCGGACTCCTCCCGCCCGACACCGTCGACCTGCTCGAAAAAGAGCGCGGTGTGGAAGTCGAAGTGCCCCGCGGTGGCAAGATGGACTGGACCCCGCTGCGCGAGAAGATCGCCAAGCACGGCATGCGCAATTCCAACGTGCTCGCCATCGCGCCGACCGCGACCATCTCGAACATCACCGGCACCAGCCCCTGCATTGAGCCCGCCTACAAGAACCTCTTTGTGAAGAGCAACCTGTCCGGTGACTTCACCGTGCTGAATCACTACCTCGTCCGCGACCTCAAGGCCCGCGGCCTGTGGGACCAGGATATGATCGACAACCTGAAGTATTTCGACGGCGAGCTGAAGGACATCGATCGGATTCCGGAAGACATCAAGGCCAAGTATCGCACCGCCTTCGGCATTGATCACAAGTGGGTAGTGGATGCGGCGGCTCGCCGTCAAAAGTGGATCGACCAAAGCCAGTCCGTGAACCTCTGGCTCGCGACTCCGGATCTGAAGACCCTGAGCCACATGTATCGCCACGCCTGGCACACCGGCCTCAAGACGACCTACTACCTCCGGACTCTAGGCGCCTCGAACATCGAGAAAGCCACCGTTTCCATTAAGAAGGAAATGCGCGGCGAAACCGGCAAAAAAGAATTCACCGCCGCGGAGAAACAGGCCTGCTCCATCGAAGCCATGCGCAACGGCGAGGAATGTGAAGCATGCCAGTAGCTTAAAAACCCTGAACCTAACCCAAATGAAGAGGCCTGACGTAAGTCGGGCCTTTTCGGTTCTAGTGCTTAAAAGAATATTTATGGGAAGCGTGCTATCAGATTTTGTTCTTAAGAAAATCATTCCCCATTGGGATTCGAAGAAAGGAGCTGTCACCTTTCCATTCGCGATTGGGTTTGGTCTTTACGCCAGTTGCATTGTCGGAGGGCGGAGCTTTGCGGATAAAAGCGCAGTCTTGGTCGCGATGTTTGCCAGCGCACTGTGTCTGTTATTTTGGGTGTTCGATCACAGGATTCCTCGAGTTAAGAAGTCGAAAATCGGATTTCTAATTGCGATTGGCTCAGACGATGAGGTCGAGGCTAAGCGAGTTCACACAGATTTTGTTAACGAAATTCGAGTTCTTTTAGGCAGCGATACGAAAAGAGAGAATTTCCAAGTGGTGGTATTACCGACATTCATATCTGAGGCGGTTAATGATGGTAGAAAATCAGCGGTTGAGGTCCTAAATGCCTCGAAAGGGCATTTTTTCCTTCATGGTTATGCGAGGCGTCGGAATATCGATGGTAAGGATTTCCACCTATTGAAACTCAGTGTTGCGGTTAGGCATGCACCAATTCCCCTGCAAGTACGTGATGAGTTCCCAAGAAATATTACCGCTAT
>CAKZMS010000465.1 GCA_937128785.1 uncultured Opitutaceae bacterium
TGGAGGACAACGGCACGGTCACGGCCCTATGGCGACTGAGTCGAACCGAGCTGGTGGACCCGCAACGCGTGCTCGTGCTGCGCACGGCCAGCAATTTCTCCATGCCGCCTCCCGGCCGGGACGCCGGCTGGAGCACCACGGCACCTTATCCGGCGAGCGGTCAGCCCGCCGGCGAGTCAGCCTATCTCGTCGCTAATGAAGTGGTCGAGGCTCTGGTGGCGGGCTGGGAAACTTACGAACGCACCACCCCAACTCCATAAACGAAAAGCGCGCCCGGGTGGGCGCGCTTGAGAATGATTACGAGTAAGAGAACGAGAAAGAATCTTACACCTGCTCCAACAGCTTATAGAGGCGTTGGACCATGGTGGAAGGATCCTCCAGCAGACCCGCAGCCAAGAGCGCGTTGTCGTGGAGCTGCTCGGCCATCAGGACGGCCTTGTCGTTATCGGCGTCCTTGATTTCGGACAGTTTCTTCACAATGGCGTGACGCGGATTGAGCTCGAGGTGCACCTGCATCGGCGGAACCTCGGCTTCTTCGCCACCTTCGGGCTTCATGGCCTTCATCATCCGGCGCATTTGCGGTGACATGAACTGATCGGCGTTGAGCACGGCGGCAGGCGAATCGACGAGGCGGTCGGAGGACTTCACCTCGGCGACCTTGGTGCCGAGGGTTTCCTTCAACCACTTGATCAGCGCGTCGAGCTTGTCCTTTTCGAGGGCCTCACCTTCGGACTCGTGATCACCGAGTTTGAGGTCGGCGGAATCGGCGGCGGTGAGCGTCTTGCCGTCGAATTCGCGCAGGTTGCGCATGACGTAATCGTCGACGGCTTCGAAGCAGTAGAGCACCTCGAGATTGCGGGCCTTGAGCCCTTCGAGATATGGGCCGCGTTCGATGGCGTCGCGGCTGGGGCCGATGAGGAAGTAGATGTCCTTCTGTTCCTCGCCCATCCGGGAAACGTAGTCGGCCAGCGAGGTGGTTTTACCGGCGTCGGTGCGGGAGGATTCGAAGCGCAGCAGTTTCGCGAGAGCGTCCTTGTGCGTGAAGTCGGTGGCGGCGCCTTCTTTGATGAAGATCCCGAATTCTTCGTAGAATTTGTCGAAGTCTTCGGGGCGGTTCTTCGCCTCATCGGCAAGAAACTTGAGGAAGCGGGACGTGATGACCTTACCGAGCTTCTCGATCAGCGCGCGGTCCTGCATGGTCTCGCGCGAGATGTTAAGCGGCAGGTCTTCGCTATCGACGACACCTTTCAGGAAACGACCCCACTCGGGCAACAGGTCCTTGGGAGCGGGATCGATCAATACCTTGCGGCAGTAAAGCGAAACGGCCGGCTCCGCCCGGCTCATGCCAAACTTCTCGGTGTTGGACTGCGGAACGAAGAGGATGGAATTGATCGCGAGGGGAGCGTCGGCCGAGAAGTGCAACTTCAGGCGGGGCTCGTCCCAAGCGTGGGCCTGGAATTTGTAGAACTCCGTATATTCCTCGTCGGTGATCTCGCTCTTGGAGCGAAGCCACAGCGCGGAAACGGTATTGATGTGATCGCCGTCGAGATTGATGGGGAAGGAGACGAACGCGCTGTAGCGTTCCAACACGGTTTTGATCGTGTCCTTTTTGGCGTAGTCTTCGGAGTCTTCCTTGAGCTCGATGACGATCCGGGTGCCGCGTTTTTCGTCGGCGACTTCCTCAACCGTATAGGAGCCGGAACCATCGCTGGTCCATACGTTGGCGGTTTCATCCGGACGGAAGGAACGGGAGTAAACCTTCACTGACTTCGCCACCATGAAGGCGGAGTAGAAGCCCACCCCGAACTGGCCGATCAGGTTGTCGTTCTTGGCGCCACCTTCCTTGATGGCTTCGAGGAAGGCCTTGGAACCGGAATGGGCGATGGTGCCGAGGAACTTGACGAGCTCTTCGGCGTTCATGCCGATGCCGTGATCCGCAATCGTCAGGGTCTTGGCCGCTTCATCGGTGGTGATGTTGATTTCCAAGGGCTGATCCGCATCGGCGACGTCCTTTTCGGTCAGTTGGGTATGGCGCAGCTTCTCGAGGGCGTCGGAAGCGTTGGAAACCAATTCGCGAACGAAGATCTCCTTTTCGGTGTAGAGCGAGTGCACGACAATATCGAGCAGTTGCTTAATCTCGGCTTGGAACTCGTGGGTTTCAGGCATCTTTAATGAAGTTCTGGGTTGTGGATTGGATTGCTAAAAGTCCGCGAAGGCCTCGCGGAAAAAGTGGAGCCGGGAAGTCTTGGTGACTCGCGGCGAAAATCAAGTGCGCTTGCGCGGCCCCGGCAAAGGTGACTTGGATTCGAGGCGGGATTATGCCTTCTTCGGGTCGCTTCCCCCGAAATTGGGGCCCGAATTGGCCCGAATCCTGATACCGACTCTTTTATGTCCCTCCGTCGAATTTTAACCCGTTTCCTGTTCATTGCCGTGATTTTGGCCCTTCCGCTGGATCTGGAGGCCCAGACTGAAACGGCGGTCGAGGCGGCAACGGAGGTCAGCTTCGACGCCAAGATTGATGCGGTCTTCGGCAAGCTGGCCGACGCGGTTTCCGCGGTGATCTTTTTTAAAGTCCTCGGATTTCCGATCGTGCTCGCCTGGTTGATCGTGGCGGCGACGACCTTCCCGATCTATTT
>CAKZMS010000466.1 GCA_937128785.1 uncultured Opitutaceae bacterium
CCAGCAGATTCATCAAAGTGGATTTACCGGCGCCGTTCTCGCCGATCAGTCCCACGACCTCGCCGGCCTCCAGCGTGAAGTCCACCTCGTGCAACGCCTGCACGGGTCCAAAGGATTTCGAGATGCCGGAGAGTTCGAGCAAGGAGTTCACGAATTGGCCGAGAGGCAAGTGATGCTTTTAACCACGAAATACACTAAAAACACGAAAAGGATTCGGACGGAGATGAGACAACTGAAGAGGCATTGGTTTATTACCTGAATCAATATCTGCGGGCCCCGTTGCGTTTTAATGTCTCAGCCGAAATCGCCTTTGGCCACGCGGCCACCGCTTCGGAAATATATGCCCGGATCTCCATCGCGGTAGGAAAGTCGTAGCTTATCTTTTCGTGTCTTTGGCGTGTTTCGTGGTTAATTTATAACCCTGAAAGATCAGAGCAGCGTGTTGTCGATGAGGCGCGTTTGATCGAGCCAAGCCGCGACGGCCAGAAGGGAGTTTCCGGGTTCCACGTCGGTTTGCTTCTTCATGGTCGTGGGATCGACGACCGCCACGTAGATGACCCGGATGCGTCGTTCGTCGGCGAGCAGGTGAGTGGTTTCGGCGACGAGGCGTTCGGCGCGGCGCTCGCCGGCATCGACCATGGCTTTGATCTTTTCGAGCGTCTGGGGGATGGCGCGGGCACCCTCGCGTTGGCTGTTCGTCAGATAAGCGTTGCGGGAGCTGAGAGCGAGTCCGTCCGTGTCGCGCGTCGTAGGTCCGGCCACGATTTCCACAGGGATGTGCAGGTCGGTCACCATCTTGCGCACCACGGCGAGTTGCTGGGCATCCTTTTGGCCGAAGACGGCGATGTCGGGTTGCACGATGTTGAAGAGCTTGGCGACGACCGTGGTGACACCGCGGAAGAAGGCCGGCCGGGATTCGCCTTCGAGGGGGGCGGCGACGGATTGTTCTTCGATGTAGGTCGAATAACCCTCGGGATAGATCGTGTCCTTGGTGGGCAGAAAGACGTGGTGGGCCCCGGCTCCCTCGCAGAGTTCCAAATCAGCTTCGAGAGCGCGGGGGTAGCGATCAAAGTCCTCGTTGGGGCCAAATTGGGTCGGGTTCACGAAGATCGACACGACCACCACGTCAGCCTTCGTGGCGGCGAGTTTGATCAGGTCGAGATGGCCTTGGTGGAGAGCCCCCATGGTGGGCACAAACCCGAGGGTCTTACCGGCGGCGTGGGTCTCACGCGCGAGTTGCTGCATGGCGGATACGGTATCGTGGGTCTGCATGGCTAAAAGGGGGAGAAGCGTCCGAAGCGGGCTTGATCAAATTCGGCGGGCAGCACTTATTCAAGTTTTGCCCGCACGATCGGGCGGGAAAAACCCGGTCGACCCACCTCCCACTGCACTTTCCCATCATGATTCGCATCAACGAAAACTACCTGAAGCTCAAAGCCTCCTACCTCTTCGCCGACATCGCCAAGCGCGTGAACGACTTCACCGCCGCCAATCCCGACAAGCCGGTCATCCGGCTGGGCATCGGTGATGTCACCGAGCCCCTGCCCGAAGTGTGCGTGAAGGCGCTGCACGAGGGCGCCGATGAGATGGCCGCGCGCGAAACCTTCAAAGGCTACGGCCCGGAGCAGGGCTACGCGTTTCTGCGCGAAGCGATTCAACAAGGTGACTATGCGGATCTGCCGATTTCGGCCGACGAGATTTTTGTTTCCGATGGGGCCAAGTGCGACAGTGCCAACATTCAGGAAATCTTTGCGGAAGATGGCCTGAAGCTGGCGATCCCGGATCCGGTTTATCCCGTCTACATCGACACCAACGTCATGGCCGGTCGCACCGGCGAAAACGTCGATGACCGCTACCAAGGCGTGACCTATCTCGAGTGCACGCCGGAGAATGGCTACGTTCCCGCCATTCCGGATCACCCGACCGATCTGATCTACCTGTGCTTCCCCAACAACCCGACCGGGGCCATGGCGACGCGCGATCAGCTCGAAGCCTGGGTCGCCTACGCGAAGGCCAACCAAGCCATCATTCTCTACGACGTCGCCTACGTGGCGTTTATCCGCGACGAGTCCGCGCCCAAATCGATCTACGAGATTCCGGGGGCCGACGAGGTGGCCATCGAGATGCGCAGCTTCTCCAAGACCGCCGGCTTCACCGGCACGCGTTGCGCTTACACGGTGGTGCCGAAAAAACTCCAAGCCGCCGATGCCGCGGGCAATCAGCACTCCGTCCACGGCCTGTGGAATCGCCGCCAGGCCACCAAGTTCAACGGCGTTTCCTATCCCGTGCAAAAAGCCGCCGCGGCCATCTACACGCCGGAAGGGCAGGCGCAGGTGAAGGAGAAGACCGATTTTTATCTCGAGAACGCGGCCCTCATCAAAGCCGAGATCACCAAGCTCGGTCTCAGCTGTGTGGGCGGCGACAACGCGCCCTACATCTGGATCAACACCGGCACCGATTCGTGGGCGTTCTTCGATCGTCTCCTCAACGAAGCCGGCGTGGTTTGCACCCCGGGAGCTGGTTTTGGCACCTGTGGCGAAGGCCACGTGCGGATCAGTGCGTTCAACTCCCGCGAGAACGTGGTGAACGCCATGGCGCGCATCGCCGCCGCACTGGCGTGATCTGTATTCCCCTACTTCAAATCAAGCCGGATGTGCCCACCGCCATCCGGCTTTTTTGTGCCCTCATCCAAGGATGCGAATGAACATGTTTTCTCACCCAAGTTTAACCATATTGGTTAAAGTTGCGTGTGGGGTTTACACTGATCTCAGTGACCTTTGGCGTGGAAAAGGTGGGGCTGGACCGTCCGTCTTCGCCAAGGCTTTGGCCGGACAAGCTGGGCCGGCCGCTGCAGCGGAGTGGCGATTTCATCCATCGCTGCCGTCAGCGTGAATCCGGTCGGCCCGCCCACCTTCGCCAAGGCTTCGGAGGGCAAGCCCGTCCGACCCTGCCTCGCGCAACCGTAGTCTCCTTTTCGTGGATCGGCGTAGTGGCCTAGTGCCGTGCTTCAGCCGGCACTCTGAGACGCCGGCTGAAGCACGGCGCTACGTTGTTTCCGTCTACAGTCCCCGGTTCATTCGTCGCGCAGGGCGATCATGGGGTCTACTCGCATGGCCCGACGCGCGGGTAACCAGCAGGCGCCGAGGGCAGCCACGGCGAGCAGGGCCGCCACCCCCGCGATGGCCAGGGGATCGGAACCGACCAATCGCGGCATGCTGCGGTGTAAAAATCCTCCGAGCACCCAGGCGCCTCCGGTTCCGATCGTCGCCCCGATTAGGTAGAGGATCGCGCCCTGCTGGAGCACGATTTTCATGACGTCGCTCGGTTGGGCGCCGAGAGCCATACGGACACCAAATTCTCCCGTGCGCTGGGCAACCAGATTGGCGATCACTCCATACACCCCCACTGATGCGAGCATCAGCCCGAGGATGCCGAAGAGACTCAGGATCTTACCGGCGACCTTTAAATTGTGCTGGGTGAAATCCACGGTCTGTTCGACCGTCGCGATGTCGTCGGGGGGCAGGTCGGGGTCGAGTTCGTGCATGGCTCGACGCAGGGCCTCGATCTGGGTCGCGGGGCGTTCACTTCGCAGCACGAGATAGGTCCATCCCCAGGGCTCCTGCACCATGGGCTTGTAAATGGTGAACCGGGTGGCAGGCGGCCCAAGACTCGCCGCCGCCCTTACATTCTGAACGACACCGATGACCTCGAACCAGTAAGGCGTGCCGCTGTCGATGCTCGCGATGCGTTTCCCGACGGCGGAGTCCTGGGGCCACAGTTGGCGGGCCAAAGATTCGTTGATGACCACCACCCGAGGATCGTCGCCGGCGATATCGTCGGGGAAGGTGTGGCCGGCGAGGCGCTGGATGCCAAGGGCGTCAAAGTATCGGGGGGTCACCATGCTGTGGCGGGCGCTGGGCAGGTTGAGGGAGTCGCCGGGCGTTTGGCCCTCCAGCAGAACCGGTCGGGGTGCTCCGTAGCCGAAGATGGGCAGCGAAGTGGCGAGGGCGGCCTCTTCAACACCGGGAAGTTCGCCGAGGCGTTGCTCGATCCGGCGAAACAGCTCGGTGCGCAGCTCGGACGTGCCGAATCGATCCGACGGGATGGGCAGGGCCGCCGATACAATGCGGTCGTCATCCCACCCGGTTTCCCGATCGAGAAACTGGGCAAACCCCCGGTGGAGCATGGCGGCTCCGCTGAGCAGCACCATCGCCAGAGTGATCTCGGCTACGATCAGAGACTGACGCAGTTTCTGGGATCCCCGCCCCGCAGTTGTGCCACGGCTCTGGCTCTTGAGCGACGCGTTCACATCAACCTGCGAGGAGAGCCAGGCGGGGACGCTGCCGAAGAGCAGGCCGGTGACCAGCGCCAATCCAAACGTCCACCCGATCACGGCGGGTTCGAGCGGAATGGTGCCAAATGACTGGTCCGGTCCGGCCGTGAGTTGGCTTTCGATCAAGCGGTTGAGGGTCCAAGCCAAGGCCAGTCCGACAAGCCCGCCGCCCGCGGACAGCAGCATGGATTCCAGCAGCTGCTGGGTCATGAGTTTGCGGCGCGACGCCCCCAATGCGCTGCGGATGGCCAGCTCGCGAGCGCGCAACGTCGAGCGGGCCAGCTGCAGGTTGGCGAGGTTGGCGCAGGCGATCAGGAGCACGAATCCAGCCAGGCCGGTCAGGAGCCAGGAGATGCGCCGGCCCAGATCATCGATCAGGACCTCCCGGAGGGGTAGCGATTCGTAGCGCAGGCCGGCGTAGGATTCCGGATGGGTGTTTTCCTGTTGGCGGGCGAGAGACGCAAGACTGGCGTCGATTTGCGTCGCGGCCGACGGCCCGTCGATGCGACCGAGCAAAGAGAACGTCCGGTAGTCGCGCCACTCGAGTTGTTCCTCGGTGTAGTTCAGCGGTCGCCACAACTTCACGTCACCCCACAGCCGATCAAATGCGAAGCCGGGCGGAACCACGCCGATGATCGTCACATTTTCCCCGCTGAGGCGCAGCACCTTCCCTAACACATCGGACCGACCACCAAACCGTTCCTGCCAGTAGGCATGACTGATCAGGACCACCTGATTGTTGCCTTGCTGGGTTTCCGCCCCGGAAAACGGACGCCCCAGGAGGGGTGGCATTCCCACCGTATCAAACAACTCGGCCGATGCCATGACCGCTGCGACGCGCACGCCGGTGCGCTCGCCCTCGCTGACCACGTATTGGGTGCGGGTGTAGGTGGTAAGGGTGGTGTAGGCGGGGGCCTGATCTCGGATTTCGCGAACCTCCTCGGCGGAAAAAACATACTCGGTGCCGCGGGGGGTGTGGGCGACGAGTTGCACCAACTTGTCAGAGTCCGGATAGGGCGCGCTCTGAAACAAGAGCAGGTTCAGCACGCTGAACATCGAGGAGTTTACCCCAATGCCCAACGCCAGCATGAGCATGGCGGTGACCGTGAAGCCCGGAGAGTGCCGCAGTTGCCGGAGGGCGGAGCGTAGGGCGAGCATCGGTCAACCCTCGGGGTCAATTTCGGTCCGTGCGGAAAGGTTCGGCGGGCAGGGTTTCCGCGTTCTGCAGATTGGCGTCCACCCAGCGCCGCCAGGCGTAGCGCACGTAGCGGGGGTTTTTGATCGAGGTGGTGAGGACAATGGTCTCGCCATCGATTGTGGCTGAATCCACCGGCACAAACTGGTGATCCGCTCCGGCGATCTCGAACCCGCGCGGCGGTTCGCCGTCGCGGGTGGTCAAGCCGGTGGCGTGATCGAAATTCACGATAGTTACATCGCCTTTGAAGGTGACGGAGGTGCGCACCGGGCCGCGGAAGGCCACGTCTTCACCGTAGTGCTCGGCCAGCGCGATGCGCGCCAGGCGATTGCCGACATCTTGTTTGTTGCGGGGGTGAATGTCGTCGGCTTCGCCGATGTCCATGAGAATGGCTTGGCCGGTGTACGGAAGTTCCCGTGTTTGGTGCTGGGCTTCGCGCAGGAATCCCCAGTCGGTGCTGTCGCCATCGCCGTTGTCCCATGAGGCGAGCTGGGCCCAGTAGAAGGGCATCTCGGGGTGCTCAAATTTTTCCCGCCATGTTTCGATCAAGGCACCGAACATGGAACGATAGGTCTCCGGCTGGTCGGCGTTGCCTTCGCCTTGATACCAAATGGTGCCGGCTACGCGGTAGGGCAGGAGCGGTTCGATCATGCCATTGTAGAGCACGGTGGCGGGTTTGAAGGGACCGGGCTGCCAGGGGCGATT
>CAKZMS010000467.1 GCA_937128785.1 uncultured Opitutaceae bacterium
GGCCGTCGAGCTCATCGAACCACTGTTTTCGGTCGCGGAATACCTGTCCGTGATGATTGCGATAAACGTAATCCCTGAGTGCTTCCGCGCTCTCCCACACCGACATGTTCACGATCATCAACGGGTCGGTGAAAATCTCGCTGGCGGTGGCCCCACTCGAGTCTGCATCGACCAATCGCCACACGAATCCCGGTGACGATTCCGCCACAGCATTCACTGCGTCGACTTGAGAGGTGAATCCCGCCATGACCGGCGAATCCAACGGCCCCTTCCCCAGCGCGACATTGATTTGAGCGAGATGGTAAGTCATGGCGCGATTGACTTCATTTCGAGAGGATCACGGACAAGGACCCGCCAAACGCCAGGGTCTACTTTTCCAACTTACCGGCCAGCCCCTGCATCAGGTGCTCCATCTCGGGGGAAAGTGGTTCTTTACGGCGCAACCAGGACATCG
Source organism: uncultured Opitutaceae bacterium (assembly GCA_937128785.1). Classification (GTDB taxonomy): domain Bacteria; phylum Verrucomicrobiota; class Verrucomicrobiia; order Opitutales; family Opitutaceae; genus Actomonas. Next base: position 455 of record CAKZMS010000467.1, read on the forward strand.
AGCTGAACACCGCGATCGACGTCGAAACCGGCACGAGTGTGCGGAGATCGATATTGGCGTCGAAACCGTAGGTAACGATCACGAAGGCACCAAACCCGGCGAAGATCGAGGTGATCGCGGCCGCGGCGTTCGCGTGCTTAAACGGCGGCAAAAGGCCCAACACCATCGGCACGGAAACCGGTCCGATCAGCGCGCCAAACCAGGCAATGATGAGCCCCAGCACGCCCCCGAATCGCTCCGCCTCAATGCCGATCATCAGCGTCAGCCCCATGAACGTGAACGTGGTCAAACGAGCAATCCGCAGCCCCTTCTTTTGATCCAACTGCCGGAACTTTGGTGAAACAATCGGCAGGATATCCCGGGTCACCACCGCCGAGATCGTGTTGGAATCCGACGAGGTCATCGACGTCGTCGCCGCAAACATCGCGGCCAAAACCAGGCCGACCAAACCCGCCGGCAAAAACTGACGGGCCAACATCACATAGGACTGCGAGGGATCCGCGAGCTCAGGCAAAATGATCGGCGCTGCCCACATCGGGAAAAACACCACCAGTGGCCATAACAGATAAAGCGTGCCTGAGAGGATCGCGGTTTTCCGCGCACTCTGCGCGGAAGGTGCCCCGATGTATCGAGCCGCCAGATTCCACGTGCCGCCATTGTAGGACAGTCCCGCGACAATCAGAAACGCGATGGCGAAGAGCATCGTGTAGTCGCCATTGAACAGGTTACTGTGATCGGCTGGCAGCTGTTCCCAGATCCCGGTGATACTGCTCACCCCGCCCAGATGACTCACCGTCGCGATGAACAATACCGTGCCCGCTCCCACCTGCACAATGAACTGTAGAAAATCATTATAGAGATCCGCCCAGAGGCCGCCGATGGTGATATAGGCCAACGAGATGGCTCCCGAGATCAACACTCCCAAGGTGATCGGTAACCCGGTAAACCCATGCAGCAAAATCCCGATCGAGGCCCACTTCGCGCCGACGTCGAACAGCTTCAGCAGCACGCCGCACCAGGCCATGATCTGCTGCGTGACGATGTTATAGCGCATGGCCAGATATTCGGTCGGTGACTCGATGCCGAGGGTGAGCCGCAGCCGCGCCCACCGCGGACCGATCCACAGCGCCCCCATCAAACAGGCAAATGCCACGGAACACGCCCACCACACATAGACCGTAAAACCATCCTCGTAGGCAATGGCGGCGAGGCCGACGAACACCACGCCACTATAACCCGAAACGTGGTGCGACACGCCGCCCAGCCACCAGGGAATTTTACCGCCCGCGACGAAGAAGTCACCCGACCCCTTTACCTTGCGGAAGCAATACACGCCGATGGCCGTGACCAGCAGGAAATAAAATCCGAGAACCGCGTAATCGAGCGTCTGCATGAAAGGGGTAAGGTCCGGCGTATGACGAATTTGGCTACGGGCTCAAAAATCTTGGCACCGTCCGAGACAACCTGAACGCGAGCGCCGGATTAACAAGCGAACGTTCAGGCCGGATCCAAAAAACTTCGATCCGAAGCGATGAAATTTCACGCCACCTGCGGGGTCATGTCGTTAAAAAAGTTTACGAAGCGTCTCGTCTCGCCGAAACCTTGGTGAAGGCAGAAGCGTAGTTAACTTTTTCCGACATGCCCCCTTGCCTCGCTCGACTGTCGCTGCCCCAAGGACGTAATTCACAATTTGCGACGTGACGCCTTCTCGCACCCGCATGACCTTACCCCCAACGCTGCCCGCGACGCCCTATGATTTCCATCGCCCCGTTTCGCTTCGATGTCACCCCGCCTCTGGGACATGCCCTCCTCGGCGGACTCGTGCCCCCCGCGATCGCCATTGATGACGAACTGGAAGCCATCGGATACGTTTTGCTGAGCGACGACCTGCCGATTGTGGTATGCGTGCTGGACTGGGCCGGGCTGATGAATGCCTCCCACTTGAAGTTTCGCTCCGCTTTGGCCGAAGCCGCCGGCACCACCGTAGAGCGCGTTGCCCTGCATTGCATGCACCAACACAATGCTCCGTTCGTTTGTGAGCAAACGCGTCAGATTCTGGCTGCCCATGAGGAATTTCCGCCGCTCTTCGATCCCACGTTTTTCCAAGCGTGTCTCGACCGAGGGTCCCGCGCGCTCCGCGCTGCACTCCAAACACCCCGAGCCGTCACCCATGTCGCTCATGCCGCCGCAACCGTGGAACGGGTGGCCTCCAACCGCCGCGTCGATCGCGATGGATCGGGCAACGTGCTGAAGATGCGCGGCAGTGCCTGCACCGACTCGCACCTGATCGATCTGCCCGAAGGCACCATCGATCCAGCACTCCAAACGATCGCCTATTATTCTGGCGATGAAAGGATGGTCGCCTGCCACTATTACGCGACCCATCCGATGAGCTATTACCGCGATGGCCGCGTCACGAGTGACTTCTGTGGTCTCGCCCGCAAGCGACACCAGGCCGCGGATCCAAACTGCACCCACCTGTATTTCACCGGTTGTGCCGGCAATATCGCGGCGGGGAAATACAACGATGGATCACCCGCCGCCCGTGAAAGGCTCTCACAACGAATCTATCAGGGAATCATTGATGCTGAATCAAACCTGCAGCCGGAGCCCCTTCGCTCCGTTTGCTGGCGCGAAACCACTCTCCCACCGACATCTCGCCCCGTCCCCTCCATTGCATCTCTTGGCGAGACTGTAGGTGGTCCCACGGCCCGACAGGTCGGCACCATTCTCCAGGCCTACTGGACCGCCTGGCATCGACGCACCACCCCATTGCCTCTCCAGTGTCTTCACCTCAACGATCACGCCATCCTGCATTTGCCCGGAGAGATGTTCATCGAATACCAACTCCACGCCCGAGCACTTCAGCCCGACTATTCCGTGTTGGTCGCCGCCTACGGCGACGGCGGACCTTGGTATGTGCCTGTCGCGATCGAGTATCATTTAGGCGGATACGAGACCCAGGTCGCGTTCTGCGAACCATCGATCGAACTCACGATCAAAGACGCGATCAAACAACTCGTATCCTGAGACTTTACCGAAGGGCCGCACCATCGGTTGTCGATCACGGCGCAGCCTCCCCAGCCCGGAGCCCGTTCTTCAAGGCCTGACCGAAACAACCTGAGGAATCTCTCGCAAATGGTAGGTCAATGACGGGCCGGATCCGGCAGACTGACTCACGCGAAAATACCCCACCAACTTGGCCATCACAATACCGGTTCCGCCGTGGGAAGTGGGGGGTATCCGATCGTCCACGAATTCGATTTCCAGCCAGGTGGCGCCATCCAAGGACAGCGGAAGCGCTCGCCTCGAATCTTCCAAAAACTCGAGGACCTGGAAGCGATCATCCACTTCCGACTGATCCGTCATCGAGACACTGAGGTCGAGGTAGGTGTCGATGAAAACCACATCTCCAATGTGCCCGTCCAAAAATTGCGCCAACCCTTCACCCTCCCCACTGGTGATCCCTACGGTCTCGGTGAAGGGAGGAAAGTCTGGCGTCGAAGCCTCTCCGCCGGTGATCCGCCCCAACCAGAATGCGCTCGCGCCAAGGGCCAGCACGGCGACGACCTGGGCTATTCGTTTCACACGGGGAGGTATCGAGGCGCGCCAGCGAGAACGGGTTTAGTCCGCGGGGTAGTCGGACCATACCGCCTTCAGCAAATCAATCCGTTGGCCATAGCGTTTACGCGTATCCTCCTCCGTTGATCCCTCCGGGTCAGTTGCCATCGGAATGGTCAAAAGGCCCACGGCTTCACCCTCCACATTAAAGATGGGGCCACCACTCATGTCTGACTCCACTGCGAGATCATACTCGATCAGATAGCTTTCCGCCGCATCCACCGCCGCGCCTTCAAAGTTGGTCATGGCGATGACCTTGCCCGCCCCCGATCGCGGCCGCGGCTCTGACCGCGCAACCCTGCGCGTGTGCGCCCTGAACCCCCTCGGCATATCAGCTGATC
>CAKZMS010000468.1 GCA_937128785.1 uncultured Opitutaceae bacterium
GCCCGACCCACCTTGGAATGGCGCTGATGTGGACATGTGGGTTGGGCTTTATGCCCAACAGTTTCATCCTGGCGGCGGTTGCGAGACAGCCTCTGGAGGTCCCCCTCCCGGCAACCGGCTCTGTCCGGGCTGTTCAGAAGGCCTTCAACCAACCCGACCCTTATCGACCCCGGATCAGTTTGTCGCGAATGAGGCGGTTGTTGATCAGGATGATCTCGTTGGCCTGGATCAGCTGCTTGGCTTCATCACTCATGGCCCAGTCGTAATCGATTTGTCGCCACTTCGCGCCCCACGGATCAAACCCCTCCATGATTTGTTGGTCCTCCATCTCATCGAAACCCAAATGCAGCACGAGGAGGTTCAGCCCGGCTTCGGTCTCCCGGAGCACCTCGTTGTAATAATCGACCATGCCATCGGGAAACATATCCGGAGCCGCACCACCAACGGTGTCATAATTGGCCGGATAATTCAGAAAGGCCGACTGCAGGCGCTCGTCTCCTTCAATGCCGTCGCCGAAGTGTTTGTGCAGTCGAATCGGCAGTAGATACTCCTGACCAATCCGCATATACATCGCCGCAATCTCATCGGTGGCGAGTAGTGAGCCCATGTGCCCATCGAGATGCGTCACATCCACCCCGAGCTCGAGGGCCAACTCGATCTGCGCACGCACCTCCGCCTCAACTTCGTCAACGTCGGCCGCTTCCGCAAACGCTGGCACGGTTGCGTGGAACAGACCGTCCGCTGTGACGAGACTCGGCACGGTATCGGCGCCGAGCAGTGGTCCCCATTTGTAGTCGTTCCATTCCGCCGTGAGGGTGAGATGCACTCCGATATCGAGTCCCGGATTGGCCTTCGCCATCGCGACCGCTTCGCGCATCCACGGCGTCGGCATCATGAGGCTGGCCGACGTCACCACCCCCTGCTTCATCGCTTCAATGGTCGCCACGTTCTTGGAGTGGGACATACCCAGGTCATCCGCATGGATCACCAGCAGTTTGGCATCCTTCGCAAAACCCAGGCGTTCCTGCACGGTCGGCCGAGGCGTATCCCCGTGGCCATGCTGGTGCGCGAATGCACTCCCGACGCCCATCACCAGGCCCAAGCCGAATCGAAACAATCGCAACGTAGGTAAGTTCATGACGGCAGTCTGACAGTTAAATCCCGGCAGCAACAGTCTGCAGCGGCGCCACGTTAAACTCCATCGCAAGATACTCAGGATGTGGGTGGCACGTAGTGACGCGTGAGCGTATCGAGAATCTTCGTTCGCATCACTTCCGGATCAATCATGCCGAGCTTCTTGTAGATGACATTGCCCTGCTGGTCCACGAGCACGGAATATGGAATGGGACCCGGCCACTCCGGATCCAGCGCATCCACCAAGTCATCCGTGCTGGCACCGGTGTAGAGATAGTTATTGGTGGTGCGACCCTCGGCCTCCACGGATCGACGCAGCTTGTCGCTCATCACTGCCCGATGCTTGCTCAAAAACTCCTCCACCTTCCCGCGGTGACTGGGTTGATCGACGCTGATGGTGATCAGCTCGAAATCACGCCGACTGAATTTGCGGCTGATGGCGGTCAAATCGGGAAACTCTTCCACACAGGGAGGGCACCAGGTGGCCCAAACATTGATGAGACGTACTTTGTCGGTGTCGTTTTTCACCAGCGCTGCTACCCCCTCGGCATCAATTTCCTCGAGCTTAACCGGCAGGGATTGCCACTGCTTTTCCTCCGCTTCGACATGCAGTGATCGTTCCTTCCACTTGGTGGAGCACCCGTGAGGACGGGTCTTTTCGTCGGGCACGGGTTTGCCGGCGAAGAGGGCCTCGACCGCATTGCGGGCATCGGGGCTTTTTACCGTGGCAGGGTCAGGGAAACGGGAATCGTCGAACCGGCCGTTGTAGCGCAGCTTGCGATCTCGATCGAAAATCAGGACATGGGGCGTCGCCAGGCAGCCATACGCCTTGGCCACCACCTGCTCGTCACCGTCGTAGAGAAAGGGAAACGTCCACCCGTAGTCTTCCGCGTAACGCTTGGAGTCGGCGAAGGTCTCGTCGTAATCCGTGTGACCGAACTCGTCGGGTCGCAGACCCGAGGAGTGGTTGGGGTTGATGGCAACGAAAGCGAAACTCTCATCGCTGAAATCATCCACAAACTTGAGCATGCGCTGCATCGCGCCATGCGACGTTGGGCAGTGAGTGCCCGTAAAGTAGATCACGAGAATGTCGGCTTCGTCGAAGTCGCTTAATGAGTAGTCTTGGCCGTCGATGCCCGGCAGCGTGAAGTCGGGAGCAGGGTCGCCGATTTCCAGAGGAGTGAAGCCGTCGGGAAGGTCCATGCCGCTTACGGCATGCAGCGCGGCGGGGAGAGTAAGAAGGCCAAAGAACGCGAAAAGGAAGCAACGAAGTGTCTTCATCATAGAGGGCAGGCTGGGAGGGGGAATAACTAAAAGCCGGTATCCAATATCCTATCGCGGCAGCCTGCAATACTTGGGGAATGATACTTGCTGCGCGGTTGAGTGGTCCGTCACCTCGTTCTGCCATGAATCTGTCCATTCGTCTCAGCAAACTCAATGAGCCCGCTGTGATTTCCCTGCTGCAGGAGCATCTGGAAAACATGCGGGAAATCTCACCGCCGGAGAGTGTGCACGCCTTGGATGTCGCTCAATTACGGGAACCGGACGTAACGTTCTGGTGTGCTTGGTCGGAGGAAGACCTGCTCGGGTGCGGCGCGTTGAAACAGCTGACGACCACTGAGGGGGAAATCAAATCCATGCGCACCGCCGTATCCCATCGCGGTAAAGGCGTGGGACAGCGGCTGCTCGACCACGTCCTGAGTGAAGCCCGTCGGCGCGGCTACGAGCGCTTGAGTTTGGAAACGGGATCGCAGCCCGAGTTTGAACCGGCCCGGCGTATGTATGCCAAGGCGGGATTCGTCGCGTGTGGTCCCTTCGCCGGTTACCGGGAGGATCCGAACAGCGTGTTCATGACGAGGAGACTCGACTGTCGGGGGTAGCGCCGTGCTTTAGCCGGCGTTTTTGAGTGCCGGCTTAAGCATGGCACTATGGCCATCAATGCTCGTCGTCTTCGAGGTCGCCCGGTTTGAGCAAGTGGGCAAACGTCTGCTTGGTGGCCG
>CAKZMS010000469.1 GCA_937128785.1 uncultured Opitutaceae bacterium
ACAGACCGCGATCGTTCCAGATCGTGGATCGAGGAGGGGAGGGTTTCGTTGAAATGGATCCCAAAGACGCCGCTTTCGTAGCGCGAACCCTAGAGGTGGTCGAAGAGCGTCTCCGGGACTTAGGTTACACCGATCTCTCCAGTCGTGCTACCTTCCGGACTCAATTACCGTCCTCCCTCGCACCGAAACTGCGGTCTGTCGATTCCGCTCCCGTGAGTGTTTCTCCTGAGCCGATGGTTCTGGCGGGTAATCGTACAGGCTAATGCGGAGGAACGCTTCATTCGGTCCGCATTCTGAGTCTGACGACGCTCACCCGGTTCAGTTGGTTTCGGGGATCAGACCTGTTCCACTTCGCCCACCGCCTGTACCCCAGCGCAGGAATTTTGGTCTGCCTGACCGAAGCCCCGGATGAGCCGGACGTGAAAACATAAGCTGCTAGGTTATGCTCGAAGGATCTTGTCCCTACCATCAGGTTGTGACTCCACCCGGGTCCAACGACCCTGCCATGGGAGCTCTCGCAAATGCCTCCGTTCCCCCGGAGCACGTCTGCCCGCAGCGGCCGGGTGGTGATGAACCAAGGGATCTCGCATCGGCTGTACGTGAGGCCTGGCGCAATCACGCCCGTTGCATCGGCCGCCTGCATTGGCGGAGTGTGATCGTCCATGATCGACGGATGTGTTTTCGAGCGGAGGAGATGATCGAACAGCTTTGGGTGCACCTGAAAGATACGTTCAATGGCGGAAGGATAAAACCCATGGTTTCAGTTTTTCCGGAAAAGTCTGAGCTAGGGCGGATGCGGATATGGAATGAACAGGTGTGCAGCTATGCCGGCTATGTTTCCACGGGAGGGGAGATATTAGGCGACCCCAAGAACGTTACCCTCACCCGGCGAGCGTTGGAATGGGGCTGGTCCCCGCCGCGTCAACGGTCGGCCTTTGATTTGCTGCCGTTGGTTTACACCGATGAAAACGGGGTCTCTGATTGGCGTTCCCTTCCGTCGGAGCTGGTTCCGGAAATAGAGATTGTTCATCCGGATATTCCCTCCGTTGCCGGGCTTGGTTTGAAATGGTACCCGGTCCCGTTGGTTTGTAACATGGCTCTGGAAGGCAGGAGCGGGAACTATCCACTTTGCCCGTTCAGTGGCTGGTACATGGTGACTGAGATTGGCGCCCGCAATTTGGGGGACACTGAGCGCTACAATTGTCTCCCTGGCATAGCACGTTGTCTGGCGTTGGATACATCGCAGGAGGATACCATGTGGCGGGACCGCGCCATGGTGGAGCTAAATGTGGCGGTACTGCACTCGTTCCGATCAGCCGGGGTCAGAATCGTCGATCATCATTCCGCCAGTCGGGAATTTGAGAAGTTTTGCGAAAATGAAGCCAAGTGTGATCGCGAAGTTTCAGCCGATTGGTCGTGGATTGTTCCGCCCATCTCGGGCTCGGCCACCTCGGTGTTTCATCAGTCGATGAAACAGACTGACCGCCTACCTCGATTTATAAAAAGGATGGTAATCGACTGAGGCGGCCAAAGGGGTAGGCGGTATGAACCAGGGACATAGGTAACAGATAGTCTAGGGACATAGGTTACACCTAAAAGGGCGGCCGAAGGGGTCAAACGCTTAATATCAACATTCTGGCTTGTCAGAGACGTCATACTTTCACTTTTTGCCGACACCGCCAGGGGCCGAGCTGGAGCTCGGCGTTCCCAGACCAACTAATCGCTCGCTCCATCTGGGGTGGTTAAGCAGAGGCCAGAATTTGGGGCTGCTTTTGGGCGATCTGTAACAAGCGAAGAGCCGGACCGGAGGGGGCGCGGCGGCCCTTTTCCCAAGAGCGCACTGTGTCAGTGTTCACGTTGAGGTAGGCGGCGAAGACGGGAGTGCTCGCATGCATTTGTTGGCGAATCTTGGCGATCGCTGCCGGAGAAAGTGGTTTTGGTTGAGACGGGAGTGTCGCTGTCCTGAGGGTTAATTTCCCTTGGGCGTGTGACAGGGCTTCATCCAATCCCGCGATCAGGTCGTTTTCGTTAAAAGAAATTTCGTTTTTCATGAGCGGTGGGCGTGTTTGATGGCTTCGGCCAATTTGCGAACGGTCTTTTTGCCTTCCGCCGATAGATTGGCGGCTTCGTTTTTAGTAAAAAGGGTGAGAAGGTAGATGTGATCTTTATTGGCGATGTAGAGATAGATGACTCGGGCGCCGCCGCTGGTTCCTTTGCCTTTGGCAGCCATGCGGACTTTCCGAACTCCTCCACAACCCACCATGAGGGCTCCTTTCTCAGGAGAAGCAGTGAGCATGTGTTGGAATTCGGATTAATCTCCTTCAGAAACCAGTGCGTTGATTCGTTGAGTGAACTGACTGGTCTCGCTGAAAATCACCTGACTATGGGTGTGACAGGGTCACGTGCTTAGCAAGCGAGAAATTGAGGAAGATAAATGGGGAAGGAGCTGTCGGGCGTAAAGCCCGACCCACCCAGCAGGATGAATCCGTCAGCCTGAAGCCGGACGGCCCGGCGGTTCCGCCGTGGCATTGGCTATGGCGAGACCGGCCGTCTCTACCTTTTTCTTATGCCAAGATGTCTTTGATCACGTGGCCGTGGACGTCGGTTAGGCGGAAGTCTCTACCCTGAAATCTATAGGTGAGGCGTTCGTGGTCGAAGCCTAGGGTGTGGAGGATCGTCGCGTTAAGGTCGTGGACGTGGACGGGGTTTTCCGTGACATCAAAACCGAAGTCGTCGGTGGCGCCGTAGGTGATACCCGGCTTAATGCCGCCGCCGGCGAGCCACATGGTGAAGGCTTTGTTGTGGTGATCACGGCCGTTGCGTTCGTCGCCTTGCGCCATGGGCGTGCGGCCGAACTCTCCGCCCCAGATCACGAGCGTGTCCTTGAGCATGTCGCGGTCCTTCAGGTCCTGAAGCAGGGCGGCGACGGGTTGGTCGGTGTCCTTGCAGTTTTTCGGCAAGGCATAGTCGAGTCCGCCGTGTTGGTCCCAGGCTTCGTGGAAGAGCTGCACGAAGCGCACGCCGCGCTCGAGCATGCGGCGGCCGAGCAGGCAGTTGCGGGCAAAGTTGGATTCGCTCGGATCTTTGATGGCGTAGGCGTCGAGGGTCGCGGCGGATTCCTGCTTCAGATCCATCAGCTCCGGCGCGCTGGCCTGGAGTTGGTAGGCGGTTTCGTAGGCTTGGATGCGCGCGGCGGTTTCGGGATCGGCCAGTTCGTTGAGCGTCTGGTGATTCAGCTTTTTGAGGGTGTCGAGCGCGGCGCGCTGGGCGGGGCGGTCGTAACCCTTGGGATTCGACAAGTAGAGAATCGGATCGCCGGTTCCGCGGAAGGGCACGCCGTTGTAGACGGTGGGGAGGAATCCGCAGCCGTAGTTGCTGGCGCCGCCACTGGTGCCTTTGGCACTGGTGAGGACGACGTAGCCGGGGAGTTGTTCGCTCTCACTGCCGAGGCCGTAGATCGGCCAGGCGCCGAGACTGGGCCGGCCGAACTGGGCGTGGCCGGTGCTCAAAAAAATCTGCGCGGGCGCGTGGTTCACCGCGTCGGTCTGCATCGATTTGATGAAGCAGATGTCGTCGGCGTGTTTGGCGATGTGCGGTAGGAGGTTGCTGATCTCCGCGCCGCTTTGACCATAGCGGGCGAAATCATACTTGGTGCCCATGAGGGCGGAGTTGGGATCGATGAAGGCGGCGCGGTAGTCCTTCAACAATTCGGCGGGTGGGAGCTCGCCGTCGCGCTTCACGAGCTCCGGTTTGTGGTCAAAGAGGTCGAGGTGGCTGGGGGCGCCGGCCTGGAAGATGTAGATGACGCGCTTGGCGGTGGGGGCGAAGTGCGGTGAGCGGGCGGCGAGGGGATTGCCGGAGGTGGCGGCGACGCCGTTGGAGGAGAACAGTTGGTTGAGCGCGAGCCCGGCCATGCCGACGCCGCAGTTGCGCAAGAACCAACGGCGGGATTGGAGGGTGGCGTATTCCTGGCGGAGTTCGTTTTCCATTTTGAGAGAAGGAAATCAGTTCTTGCTGATGGTTTCGTCGAGATTGAGTAGGACGCGGGAGACGATGGCCCAGTTGGCGACGTCGCGCGGGATGACGCCGGCGGGTAAGGGGGGGATCTCATTGGGATCGCGGAAGGCGATCTGGCGGATATCGAGCCAGCCTTCGGCGAGGCGGACTTCCTGGGTGGCGAGGAGTTCGGCCACGGCGGCCGTCTCGGTGGCATCGGCAGGGCGGCCGGTGGTGAGCAGGTAACCGTGGTCGGTGCGGTCCTCGATGGTGGGACCGGCTTCGCGGAGGATGCGCAGGGCGAGGGCCTGGGCGGCTTCGACGAAGATGGGTTCGTTGAGCGAGGTGAGGGCGGAGAGCGGGGTGTTGGAACGTTCGCGGCGGGCGCAGGAGGCGTCGCCGTTGGGCGCATCAAAGGACGACAGGGCCGGGTCGGGCATGGACCGCTTGCGGAACAGGTAGAGGGAGCGGCGGTAGCGGTCGGGCCCGGTGGCGGGGTCCCAGTAGTCGGGTTTCACGTAGTTGTATTCCAGCACCGACTTGGGCACGGGCGGATAGACGCTGGGGCCGCCCTGTTTTTGAGTCAGCAGGCCGGACGCGGTCAGGGCGATGTCACGGATGACTTCGGCCTCGGCGCGGAATCGGGGTCCGCGGGCGAGCAGGCGGTTGCGCGGATCGCGCTCCCACAGATCGGGCGTGACCTCGGAGCTGCGTTGGTAGGCGTCGCTGGTGAGGATGGTTTTAAGCAGGTG
>CAKZMS010000470.1 GCA_937128785.1 uncultured Opitutaceae bacterium
GGAACCAGGGCGGACCGGCAGCCTCGCCGGGCGGGCGATTGTGCGCGGCCTCGGCGCCGGGGCCGGCACCAGTTTTGGCGTCTATCTGGTGCAAGGCATGGCGCTGGGGGTGATCGGATCCGGACTGGGGGCGATCACGGGCATCCTGGTGCAGATGGGTCTGCCGGCGGTGGTCAGCGGATTGCTGCCGTTTGATGTCGATTTCTTCATTGCCTGGCCATCCGTCCTGCAGGGAGCCGGGGCCGGGTTGTTGGTCTGCGGATTGTTCGCCTTGCTTCCCCTCCTGGCCGTGCGGCGGGTTTCGCCACTGATGGCGATCCGGGCCCAGGTGTCCGACGTCGCCAAAAAATCGGATCCCCTGCAGTGGTTGGTCTGGGGCGCGATCGCCGCGGCGGTGGCGGGCTTTGCGATTCTGCAGGCGCCCAGTAAACGCGTCGGTCTGGGATTTGTGGTGATGCTGGCCGTCGGATTCTTGGTCCTGGGTGGGCTGGGCAAGGTCGTAGCGTGGGCCGCCCGTCGCTTCACGCCGAAACGCGCGCCCTACGTGGTGCGGCAGGGCATCGCCAATTTGCACCGGCCGAACAATCGCACCGTATTGCTGCTCCTGGCGCTGGGGTTGGGCACGTTTCTGATTCTCACCCTCGTGCTGACCCGCACCACCTTGCTCGCGCAGATTGCGGGAACCGGCGGAGATGACCGGCCCAACCTGCTGTTCTTCGATGTGCAGGATGATCAAATCGAGCCGTTGCGGGAGATTCTGGATCGCGCGAACGCCTCCCTCCTGGCAGCTGCACCGATCGTAACCATGCGGCTGTCCAAGCTCAAGGGGCGGACCATCAGCGAAATCCTGAAAGATCCCGAAACGAAGATTCCGGGATGGACCCTGCGGCGGGAGTACCGCTCGACGTTCCGCGATCACTTGAATCCGCGCACGGAGAAAGTCGTGGCCGGCGAGTTTGTTGAGCGGGTGCCGGAGGACATCGACGTGATACCGATTTCCTGGGAGGCGGGACAGGCCGAGCAGATGGGCCTCGAGATAGGTGACGAGGTCGAATGGGACGTGCAGGGCCTGCCGATGATGTCGCGGATCGCCAGTTTGCGGGAAGTCGAATGGCGGCGATTGGAACCCAATTTCTTCGTGGTATTTCCGGCTGGGGTGTTGGAGCCGGCACCCAAGTTTTATGTGGGAGCTTCCCGCGTAGCGACCCCGGCGGACTCCGCCCGCGTGCAACAAGCGGTTGTATCGGCCTTGCCCAATGTGTCGGCCATCGACCTGCAGTTGGTGATGGAGACGCTCGATGGGATCTTCGAAAAAGTGCAGTTCGTGATTCAATTCATGGCGCTGTTTACCGTGGCCACCGGCATCATCGTGTTGGCGGGTGCGGTCATGAGCGGCCGGTTCCAACGTCTTCGCGAAGTGGTGCTCCTGCGCACCTTGGGAGCGTCGGGTCGGCAGCTGTGGCAGATTCAGTTGGTGGAGTATTTTGTGTTGGGCCTGCTCGCGGCGATCGTGGGCTGTGGACTGGCGGTGGTCAGCAACGAGTTGTTGGCGCGGTTCGTTTTCCAGACCGACGGGGTGGTGTCATTTTCGATCCTGGCTACCGCGGTGGCAGCGGTGACGGCGATTACCTTGCTGACCGGATTGATTGCCAATCGCGGGGTCACCAACCATCCGCCCCTCGAAGTGCTGCGGGCGGAAGGGTAGGTTTTTGAATAAACCTGCAACTCACCGCGTCGTAACCGGGTAGTTCTCCTAACCCTGTTATTATGAAAAAGCTCTCCTCTTGTCTCGCGGCGGTTTCAGCCCTCGCCGTCATGTTCAGTTTTTCCGGCTGTGCGGTTATCAACTCGCACTCCGAAACCAAGTCCTACGGCACCTTGGTCTCGGATGAATCACTGGCCAAGGTCGAAGCGGGTGTCACCACTACGGATTGGCTTGTTGCGACTCTGGGGGCGCCGGCTTCGCGTGAGCAAGTGGACGACCAGGTCGAGGTGCTGAAATACAGCTCCAGCCAACTCACCAAAATCGATTCGAAGCTCATTTTTGTGCTCGATACCAGCAGCAAGCGGGAAGTGCGTCGCACCGTGTTCTTCGAGTGCGCTGACGGGGTGCTGGCCCGATATTGGGTGGAAGAATCCAAGACGTCCTGAGGGGTTTCTCCGCTTGAGGGTTGCTCGGAGGTAGGGAGCGGGGAAGGCTCTTGACCTATGAGTCTGGCCCGCCGCGTCGTTTCTTTCCACTACACCTTGCGCAATCCCGAGGGGCGCGTGCTCGATACCTCCAGCGGAGGTGATCCCATCGTGTACCTGGAGGAGTCGGGCATGATCATTGATGGCCTCGATGAGGCCCTGCGTGAAGCCAAGCCCGGAGACAAACTCAACGTCGAGGTTCCGCCGGAAAAGGGCTACGGGCATCCCGACCCATCTCAGGTCCAGGCGGTTTCGCGAGACCGCATCCCCGTGCCCGGCGACATCAAGATCGGCGACCAGTATCAAACCGGCCCGAACCCGGGTGATCCGGTCGTGCGGGTCGTGGCCGTGGAGGGAGATCAAATCATGTTGGATGCGAATCACCCTATGGCGGGCCTGCAGTTGACCTTTGAAGTGGAGGTCATGCAGGCGCGCATCGCTCGGGGGGAAGAAATCAGCCAAGGCAAACCCCTGCCTATTCCGGACTGAGTTTGGTTAACCGCAGATTTCGCAGGGTCCTTCCGAAAGAATGTTGCCGATGAACGAAACGCCCATGGTAGGGACGGACCGCTGGGCCGTCCGTTACGGCGGAGTGGCAAGAATGGGCGGCGGAGTCGCAACAGCGGACGGCCCAGCGGTCCGTCCCTACCTCAAATCTGTTAGGCCGTCGTGAGCCACCAGCGGGTCACCATTGTCGGGCAGGGGATTGCGGGTTCGATGCTCGGGTGGTTTTGCGAGCGCAGCGGTATCTCCTTTAGGATCGTCGACTCCGGTCATGACCAGGCGGCGTCCCGAGTGGGGGCGGGATTGGTGAGTCCGCTGACGGGCCAGCGCTTGGTGCAGACTTGGAAGTTTCCGGAATGGAGAAATGAAGCGCTCGCGATCTATCGGTCGCTGGAGGATGAGCTGGGCGTGAACCTGGTGAGGGAACTGCGCATCCAGCGCCGGTTTCGCGATGCCCGGCAACGAGAGCTCTTTCTTTCCCGGATCGATCGACCGGAGGTCTCACCCTGGATCGATCGGGTGGAAACAGAGACGCTATGGTTGAACGGCGCCCTGCAGGTGGACACGGGTTTGCTGATTGCGCGGTTGCGGGAGCGGTGGTCTCAAACCGGTGTACTTCAGGCATCGACCCGGAACGCGGATCATGCGAAAGCGGGGGAAAGCGTAATATGGTGCACCGGTGCCGCTTCACCGGTCCTGGGATCGATTCCGTGGGAGCCTTCGCGGGGTGAAATTGTCCGGGGTATCATTCCGGGACTGGATCCCGACGTTGTGCTCAACAATGGCCATTGGCTCTTGCCGCAGGATGACGATCGCGTGTTGGCCGGGGCCTTGTTTGACCGGGAGAATTTGGAAGCCGGAGTCACGGCGGCAGGACAACAAAAACTCATGGCGGCGGCGGAGCAGTTAGCCGGGAGACCAATGCTTGAGCCCAAGGGAGACTGTGGCTTGCGCATGAATGTACGCGATCGTCGGCCGGTGGTGGGCTGGCTGGAAGAGGATCACCAGACTGGCGTATTCAGTGGGCTGGCGGCGAAGGGGGCGCTGTGGGCTCCGATGTTGGCCCGCCAATGGTGCGAGGATGGTTTGGCGGGTTCCCAGATAGACCCGGAGGTGCGGGCCGATCGGTTTAGGGAAGAGGTTTGAACTGCAGTCCCGCGGGGCTTTCCCGTCGTCCGTTTTAGGATGGGGAAGCGGTCGGCAGATGGCAGGGATTCCGCTCATCCGGGCGGGGTTGCCATTCATCCTAAGTTACTGCTCTTAGGGGGTTCGATAGACTTGGATTCGAAGATAGAACCAATGTGGGCCGTCCAGGCCTGCTCCTCCCGTTTCCCTATCTCTTTCAGCTATGGCGTCCGAATCAGAATCCCTCCGTCCCGCAGCCACCCCGGTGGCCAAAGGTAAAAAGAAAAAGAAGAAAACCCCGCTGTGGATGTATTTGGTGGGTGGCTTGCTCTTGGTCGGCTTGACGGTCGCCGCGGCGGTCAAGGGTCGGTCCGGACCCAAGGGCACCAAGGTTTCGGTCGAAGAGGT
>CAKZMS010000471.1 GCA_937128785.1 uncultured Opitutaceae bacterium
ACGATCATTCCTGTGTGAATGCCTCGGCGCAACATGCCGGGGTGGCCGCCTTGCAAGGCCCGCAGGATTGTGTGCGCGAGATGGTTGCTCAATTCGATCAACGTCGCCGCATCATTGTCGACCGGTTGGACGCCATGCCCGGGTTCCGTTGCGCGGAAGCGGCCGGGGCCTTCTACGCCTTTCCGAACATCGAGGGCACGGGGCTCACCGCCCGCGAGGCTCAGGACCGCTTCCTCCAGGAAGCCGGCGTGGCCACCATCGCGGGCACTTCGTTCGGGGAATGGGGGGAAGGATATCTACGATTCTCCTACGCCAATTCCATCGAAAATATCGAAACCGCTTTGGCCCGGATCGAACCGTTGCTCTAGAAAACCCGTGGCAGGGGAGATAATCCGGAATTAGCTTCGGATCGGTATCGGTTCTGCTGGAGTGAGCCGGTTCATGGACGCCCTCCTCATAGCTGTTGCGTTTCTTTTTGGTCTGCTGGCTCAACGCCTGCGGTTGCCTCCGCTCGTGGGTTTTTTGGCGGCGGGTTTTGTCTTAAGTGCCCTGGGCAAGACCGCCGGACCTAATCTGGACTTCCTGGCGGACCTTGGCGTGACGCTGATGTTGTTTTCGATCGGCATCAAACTGCGGGTGAAATCGCTCCTGCGGCCGGAGATCTGGGCCGGGACTTCGGCGCATACGCTGTTAATCGTCGTGCTCTTTTCGACGGGGTTTATCGGTCTCGCCGCGATCGGAATTCCGCGGTTTACCGACCTGTCTTATGAAACGGCGGCCTTGGTGGCATTCGCCCTCAGTTTTTCGAGCACCGTATTTGCGGTGAAATCGTTGGAGGAAAACGGGGAGATGGGCTCCCTTCATGGCCGGATCGCGATCGGCATTCTGATCATGCAGGATGTCCTGGCGGTCCTTTTCCTGACGGTGTCGACGGGGAAAATCCCGTCCGTATGGGCGGTGGCCGTGTTGGCGGCGCTGTTACTCCTGCGGCCGTTGATGGGCTGGGTGGTGACCCGTTCCGGTCACGGGGAGTTGATCACCCTTTGCGGTTTGTTTCTTGCACTGGTGGCCGGGGCCAAAGGATTTGAGGCCGTGGGCCTCAAGGCCGATCTGGGGGCGTTGTTTATCGGCATTCTCGTGGGGCAACATCCCAAGGCCAAAGAGCTCAGCAAGTCACTGGGATCGATCATCGATATCCTGCTGGTCGGGTTCTTTCTGAGCATCGGCCTCAAAGGACTGCCGGACTGGACCGGGCTCGGCATCGCCGTGGGCATCACCCTTTTGCTACCACTCAAGAGCGTGTTATTGCTGGGACTGCTCACGCGATTTCACCTGCGGGTGCGGACCTCCTGGATGTCGACCCTGACCTTGGCGACTTACAGCGAGTTCGGACTGATCGTCATGGCCGTGGGGGTGAAAAAGGAATGGGTCGGTGCCGAGTGGCTGACGATCGTCGCCATCGCACTATCTCTCAGTATTTTTGCCGCAGCTCCGCTCAATCGTGCGGCTGAGGCGCTCTACGAAAAATTCTCTGCTTGGTTACACCCCCTGGAGACCTCTGGTCGGCATCCCGACGATATTGTGGTGCCGGACAAGGGGGAGCAGATTGCAATTTTCGGCATGGGACGGGTGGGGCTCGCCACCTACCGCTACATGGATCGTCGGTATCCGGATCGAGTCATCGCCTTTGATCGTGATCCCGCCGCGGTTGAACGACACGTGGGCCAGGGTCGAAATGTGGTTTTGGCCGACGCCACCGATGCGGACTTTTGGGGCCAAGTTGAACAACGGGCTCACCCGTTTGAGCTCGTGGTCCTGGCCATGCCCAAACACAGCGTCAATCTGCACGCGGCGGAGACCTTGCAGCGCCTCGACTACCAAGGGGTGGTGGTGGCGAATGCTAAGTTCGACGACGAAGTGCGGGAGCTACGCGCGCGGGGTATTGATACCGCCTTCAACCTCTACGCGGAGGC
>CAKZMS010000472.1 GCA_937128785.1 uncultured Opitutaceae bacterium
CGAGTTTTACGGAAATGGCGGAGGAGATCCACTTGATGCGGCCTTCCGGCGTGATGGTCTGCAGGATCTCACTCGCCGTGTTCAGATAGGTCCGCCAGCGCTCCTCTTTGCTCTCCAGTTCGTGAATGGCTTTTTTACGCTGGGTGATGTCCTGCAGCATGCCGAAGTGATGGGTCACCCGGCCGTCTTCGTTGCGCAGCACCACGATCGTGAGGTTGGTCCAAACAGTGGAGCCATCGGGCCGCACGTAACGCTTCTCCATGGAGAACATGTTGCGCGTGCCGTCGTAGAGCGCGGCGGTGAGTTGCTTCTGCCGTTCGCGATCGTCGGGGTGAGTCAGCCGGATGATGTTTTGGACATTGGACGCATCCTCGGCGTTCAGGCCGACGATCTCACAGAACCGACTGTTGACGTGGTTGACGGTGGGGGCACCTGATTCGTCGAATTCCCGCCAACTGATCCCGATCGGCGCGTGGTCGTAAAAGGCGGCCAACTCTTCCTGCTTGGCCCGCAGCATGGCAACCTGCTGCTCGAGGGAGGCATGCTCCTCGCGAAGTTTGGTCTCGGTTTCCTTGAGCCGGGTAACATCGGTGCGCAGCGCGAGGTGGTAGCGCGGTTTACTGTCCGGCCCCATCAGCGGAACAATGGTACTCGAAACCCAGTAGTGGTTTCCGTCCTTCGCCTTGTTGCAGAACGTGCCGCGCCAGGTTTGGCCCGAGTTGATCGTGGACCATAGATTGGCGAAGAAATCCTGGGAATGAACCTCGCTGCGAATCAGGCGGTGGGTCTGGCCGATCAACTCTTCCCGATTGTAGCCGGAGATCGCGCAAAACCGGTCGTTCACATGGACCAGCACACCGTCGGCATCAGTCACCGCCATGATGGCATGCTCGTCGACCGCCTGGTGGAGCCACGAGAACAGTTCCGCGTCACTTAACGGGAGATCAACAAACGTAGCGGACAACGAGGACATGGGTAAATAACGTGGTTACGCGAAGGACCGGTGGGAGCGAGCTCTAACCCCTCAGTATTTTCGCTTAATCAGTCTAACCGTTAACGAAGCCCACCGCTGGCGTTTTGGCCAATTCGTCGCATGCTTATTTGGTATGGAAACCATTGCCAACGTAGCCGAGATCGCGGAAGCCCAACTCATCCGATCGGTGTTGGAGGGCCACGGAATCAAGGCGGTTATTCCCCACGAGTCGACCGCCGAAATCGCCCCGCCCTATTTGTGGGCTTCCGGCGGCATCCGGATCCAGGTGGCGGAGTCCGATGTCGCGACCGCCAAGTCGATCCTCGCCACCACCATGAAGGACGCCGAAGCCGCCATCGAGCGCGAGCAGAACGAGGAGCCGCGCGCCGCCGACGGCGGCGGAAGTTCCAAGTAACAAGTATCAGGTAACAAGATTTCAGCCCGCCCAGGCCGTCAGCCTGCCGGGTTTCACCGGAGTCCGCTTTCAGGCTGATGGTCGCCCTGGCCAATGCCCCACTCCTCCGCTCGGCGCGCTGGGCCAGCACGCCCGACCTCGAAATCAGCGACTCCGATGGATATTTTTGGCAGCGGCTGGTTTCGTGTCTTTTGGGTATTTCGTGGTTACCTCCGTTTCAGGCCGACCGCAGGGGCGTAACTTGACGATGCCCTCCTGTCGCCCCATGACGGAAACCGACCCGTGACGGACCTCCCCGACTCTCCCCCCTCTCGCGCCTGGCGCTGGATTCCGACGCTTTACTTTGCCCAAGGCCTGCCGAACGTCGCCGTCGCCACCCTCGCTGTGGTGATGTATAAGAATCTCGGGATCTCCAACACCGACGTCGCCCTTTACACCAGCTGGCTCTACCTGCCCTGGGTGATCAAACCCCTCTGGTCACCCTTCGTGGAATTGCGCGGTAGCAAACGTGGCTGGATCATCGCCCTGCAATTTGTGGTGGGAGCCGGCATGGCGTTGATCGCCTTTACGCTGCCAACGACCTTCTTTTTCCAAGCCACCTTGGCGGTGTTTTGGTTGATCGCGTTCAGCTCCGCGACGCATGACATCGCCGCCGACGGCTTCTACCTCATCGCCCTACCCAAATCCCAGCAGGCCGCGTTCGTCGGTGTGCGCAGCACCTTCTTCCGGATCTCCATGATCGCGGGCCAGGGCGGGTTGGTATTTCTGGCCGGCTGGTGGGCGGGCGAGGATGAGAATTTTGTGGCCGCCTGGGCGATGGTCTTCGGATTGCTGGCGGCGGTGTTCCTCTTGGCGGCTTGGTATCACGGGTGGGCCCTGCCTCGCGTAGCCAATGACCAGCCCAGCAAGGTCAGCGAATCGCCCTGGGCTGGCTGGTGGACGGTCTTCAAAGCGTTTTTCCAAAACCGCGACATTGTCACTATTCTCGGGTTTCTCCTGCTTTTCCGCATCGCCGAAGCCCAGCTGCTGAAACTGGTCATCCCCTTCATGCTGGATGAGCGCGCGATCGGCGGGTTGGCACTTTCCAACAAACAAATCGGCATCTTCTACGGCACCTATGGGGTGATCGCGCTCACCATCGGTGGACTGGTCGGGGGCTGGTTGGTTTCGCGTCACGGGCTGCGCCGCATGTTGTGGTGGATGGTCGCTGCCATGCACGTGCCCAATCTGGTTTTTGTAGGTTTGGCGATCTACCAGCCCACGAGTTTGTCGATGATCGGTGGAGCCATCGTCGCCGAGCAACTCGGCTACGGTTTCGGCTTCACCGCCTACATGGTTTACATGATGATGGTCGCCGCCGATGGACCGCACAAAACCGCCCACTACGCCATCTGCACCGGCTTCATGGCCCTGGGCATCATGTTACCCGGCATGGTCGCCGGCTGGATCCAGGAACAACTCGGCTACCAGAACTTTTTCCTCTGGGTAGTGGCCTGTGCCATCCCCTCCATTGCTGCCTGCGCTTTTATAAAAATCCACACCGATTTCGGCCGGAAAGAGAACTGAGCCCGGTAAAGCTTCTCTAAAGGGGACATTGACCAATTAAATCCACGATGATCGACAGCAAACGAAGAGCAGGCCTCATCGGCTTCATGCAGGGGAAGGCATCGGGCAAGAATGTTCTCCTGCTGTTTGTCTTAACGATGGCCGTTTATCTGCTGATGCTCTTGGTCACCATTCCTCGCGTTCAGAACTACGCTCCAGATACGGCGCTGTTTGATTTGTCGCCGGCAGGTTACTCCCACTCGCAAGCGATGACCCTGCTTGAATCGCTGGGACATGATGGCAGACAGTTATACCTCTTCCCCCAACTCGCACTCGACTTTGTCTACCCGGGATTATTTGCGATCTGTTTTTCACTGATGTTGGTTTGGGTCTACTCCAAACGAGTTCGGTCCGACTCCAAGGTGTTGTATTTAGCTGTGCTTCCAGCGCTCGGCGGCCTTTTCGACTATATCGAAAACATATTGATCATTCGAATGATCACGACCTTTCCCGATGTAACCAAAGGATTGGTTTCTGCAGCCAGCGGCTCCACTTTGTTGAAGAGCGCTTTCTCAACAGTGTCCTTTTTGTTACTGATTCTAGGGTTTGCCCTTCTCTTGAAGAGGCACCCGATGACGAGTCCCCAGGTTGAAACTCAATCGAGGCCCAAGGGCCAACAAGGCAGTGGAGGCAACGACTGACGCGCCGCGTCTCCGTTTAGACACTAGCCGAATATCATGGCGGTGATCACACTGGAGACGGTTATCGCGGCGCCTCGCGAGCGGGTTTTCGACTTGGCACGGAGCATCGATGCGCATCAGGACACCGGGGTCCAAAAAAGGGGTCAAACGCTTAAAGTTAATATTACTACACTATGTTGATATTAAGCGTTTGACCCCTTCTCTCCGCTCCCTTCTCTCCGCTCCCTCTCCGCTCCCTCTCCGCTCCCTCTCCGCTCCCTCTCCGCTTCCTTATGAAAGACCTGAACATCAAGTGTATCATCCCCGCGGAAAAATCAGACGGGAAGGTTTCCG
>CAKZMS010000473.1 GCA_937128785.1 uncultured Opitutaceae bacterium
CTCGGCTGACGTTTGGGTTTCCAACCACCGCCGTGGGGGCATGCCGTGTTTGCCCCGGAACAATCGGTAAAAGTGGGATAGGTCCTCAAAGCCCGCCGAGAACGCGGCTCCCGTCACACTGTGTCCTCGGCTGCGCAACAACCGCTCCGCATGGGCCAACCGCAGGCCGTTGAGGTGAGCCACGAAAGTCTCCCCAGCCACTGACTTGAACTGCAATGTGAACTGCCTTCGCGATAGTCCCGCTCGCTGAGCCGCGCGATCAATCGTCCAGTCTTCAAAAAACGTTTCCCGCACCTGCCGTTGCACCCGGCGCACCCGCTCGACGGTTGTATCATCCATCGGGCGCGCGACGTGGCGATCCGCTGCCACCAGGACCTGCATCGCCATCGCGCGCACCGTGACCCCATATCCGGGACCACGCAGCGTCTGCTCCAAGACGGCTCGCCGCCACCACCCGGCGAAACCGCCCTCCATCATCCGGCCATCCACCGGATGCACCAGCAGCCGTTGCCAAATCTCCCACATGTCCGGGTCGCGACGCAAAAACGCATGACCCAACCCGAGCACCAGAATCACCGATGATTCATGATCCAAGAGACGATGCCTGACCCCCGCCGGAATCGCCAACAACGTACGCTCGGGTCCCATCACCGTGGTGGTGCGGCGCCCCCGCTCGGAAATCAGCTCCAACCGGCCGCGCTGGACAAAGATGATCTTGTGAAAATCGTCCGACTGGTGGGCCATTTCAAACTCCCGGCTGTGGAAACTCTCGGCAAAGAATACCCCATCGGGCGGCACTTCGAACTGAACCGGGCGGGAAGTCGTCACTTCTGCATTGAGACCATATCGCCCAATATGCCAATTATTTTCACCCCGGAAGCAAAGCCACCAATGCGAACGATCTGCTAGGCTATTACCTTCCCCGTATAACCCAATCCGCCAGTGACTACTTCCGCTGCCCCACTCCACCTTTCGATCGCAACCAATTCCCCTAGTGGGCGTATTCCCCGTGAGCTCTACGGCCACTGCGCCGAGCATCTCGGTCGTTGTATCTACGAAGGGATCTGGGTCGGGGAGGACTCGGAGATTCCAAATCAGCGCGGACTGCGAACCGATGTCCTAAACGCGCTTAAGCAACTCTCCATCCCCGTCCTGCGTTGGCCCGGTGGTTGTTTCGCCGACGAGTATCATTGGCGCGACGGCATCGGTCCCCGCGCGGATCGCCGGGCCATGATCAACAACCACTGGGGCGGCGTCATCGACTCCAATCAGTTCGGCACGCACGAATTCATGAACCTGGTCGAAGCCCTCGGCTGCGACGCCTACATCGCGGGCAACGTGGGTAGCGGTTCCGTTCGCGAAATGCAGGAATGGGTTGAGTATCTTACCGCCGACGTCGACTCGACCCTCGTGCAGGAACGCCGGGCCAATGGGCGCGAGGCGCCATGGAGCGTGCACTACTTCGGGGTGGGCAATGAAAACTGGGCCTGCGGGGGCAACATGCGGCCCGAATACTACGCCGACGAATATCGCCGCTACCAAACCTACGTGCGGCACCACGACCCCGAGCATAAAATATTCCGCATCGCCTGCGGGCCCAATCAGGACGATTACCGCTGGACGGAAGTGCTGATGGAGCGTGCCGCCGAGCACATGGACGGGCTTTCCATGCACTACTACTGTCTGCCCACCGGCGATTGGCAGAACAAAGGCGCGGCCACCAACGTCGACGAGGCGGACTGGATCGGCATGTTTGTGCGGGCGGCGCGCATGGATGAACTCATCGCCAAACACAGCGCGATCATGGACCGCTTTGACCCGAAGAAACGGGTGGCCCTCATCGTGGATGAGTGGGGTGCGTGGTATGATGTCGAACCGGGGACCAACCCGCGGTTCCTCTACCAGCAAAACAGACTGCGGGACGCGCTGATCGCCGCCCAGCACCTCCACATTTTCCACCACTACCGTGATCGCGTGCGGATGGCCAACATCGCCCAAACGGTCAACGTGCTCCAAGCCATGATCCTGACCGATGGCCCCCGCATGGTGTGCACGCCCACCTACCACGTCTTCGAAATGCTGCAGGTACATCAGGACGCCACCTTCCTGCCAATCGAGCTGTCACCGATTCCTGAATACATCCATGCGGACCAATCAATTCCCGCCGTCGATGCATCGGCTTCGCAGGCCGGCGACGGCACCGTCAATCTCTCGTTGATCAACTTCGATCCCGCGAACGGCCATGACCTCAAGCTGCAGCTGCCGGCCGAAGCGTTCGCCGCCAGATCCATCAGCTCCCGTGTCCTCACCGCCGATGCGATGGATGCCCACAACACCTTCGATGCCCCCGCGCGCGTCGTGCCCACCACCGGCGATCCAGCGAGCATCACCGCAGACGGCACGCTCCGATTTCATCTTCCGGCCAAGTCCGTCGCGCTTCTCTCCATTTCCTAAAACCAGATGAATCAAATCACGATCTCCACCGCGGCCACGTTGGCCGAAAAAGAAGCCGCTGCCGTGCTCGCCGAACGCACCGCTGCCCCTGTCGCCGTGTCCGATCAGGCGGGCGCCGGATTCAACATCGCCTTGGCCGAACGGGGCTGGCCGGGGCCGACCGAGCCCCCCGCGGAAGACCAGTGGATCTGGCTGCGGCAATCCGCTGATGGCGCCGGCGAGTTGGTCGCCACCCAAGGCAGCTTCCTCTTCACCGGCCTGCATCTGCTCGCCCAGGGCTTGCCCGAGAATCTACGGGATTCACTCGCCGACGGGATTTTGTTGCCTGCTTCCTTTTCCCTTCACCGTCCGCACTACGATGCCTGCCTGACCCAATACTGGCGTTCCGCCCGGGGCTTCCAGGACGAGGCCTATGTGCGCAAACTGGCGGAGACCGGCTTCACCCACTGTGAGGTCAACGCCCTGCAGGCCCACTTCCCCTACGAAGAATCAATCGAGTCGGAATTTTACCCGCAGTTCTACACTTACTGCGCCGGCTTCAATCACTTCGTGAACAGCAAACTCACGGAAGGCCTCTGGCCGGAGCACTATCTCGAAGCCAACCTCAACCGGCTCAAACACATCGCCACCCTCGCCAAACGCTACGGTCTGAAGCCGGGGCTGCTCATGTTCGAACCGCGCAACCTGCCGGAGAAGTTTTTTGTCAAATACCCCACCTTGCGAGGTGCCCGCATCGACCATCCGTTCCGGTCGCGACTACCCCGCTACTGCTTGGCCCAGGATCACCCGATTTCCCAGCGGCACTACCGCGAGGTGATGGAGCGACTGATGGATGCCGTGCCCGAGCTCGACTACCTTTCCGTCTGGTCGAATGACAGCGGGGCCGGATTCGAACACACCTCCTCCCTCTACATCGGCCGCAACGGTGGCCCCTACATGATCCGCGAATGGCGCGACCACGACCAGATCGCCGAAACCGCCGGCAAGGGGGTGGTCCAATGGATGGAAAACCTCCGCACCGCCGCCGCCAAAACCAACCCGGATTTCAAGGTCGCCCTGCGCCTGGAGCCCTTCAAAAACGAACACGACGCCATCGTGTCCGGCCTCGGTGGCAATCTCACCTGGGAAGGCCCCTCCATGCTGGTCAAGGGCTACGACCTTCCGTATCCACATCCCAAATACCCAAAACTCATGGGCGTGGCGGGCTCGGCGCTGCACAATACCATGGATGAATCCGAGGGCCCGGCCCTGGCGAAATCACAGGCGGCGGGAGTGGACCCCCTGCTGAACTACAGCGGTTCCGGCGTGATGAATCACGAACCGCTGCTGGGCATCCCCTTTCCCCGGATGCTGCATCAGAAAATCTCCGCCCTGCGCGAGACGGGATTCAACCGGGCGAGCTGTTTCGGAGGCTTGGCCCACGCCGAGGCCACGCCCTATTGGCCGAACCCCATCGCCATCCGGGCCGCGCAGTTCATGCCGGACGAGTCCATCGACGACCTGTTGCTCAACTACGCCACCGACCTCGTCGGTCCGGCCCACTCGGCCAACCTTGATGCCGCCTGGGCGGAATTCGAAGCCGCGATGATCTGGCAGCCTCTGGTGGGGCTCTACAGCGCCTTCGGCTACTGCTGGCAGCGCACGTGGGATCGCCCCTTTGTTCCGGATATCGAGGCCGTGCCGCTGCACGAACGGCGCTACTACGAGAAACACGGGTGCTTCCAGCACAACAACCCGGGCGTCAACGATCTCGGCAAGGATGTGCTCTTCGACCTCATCACCCGCGAGCAAGGTGACAAAATGGGCCGCGACATGGACACCCAGGTGCTGCCGCGGCTGCGTGAATTGATCGCGAAACTCACCACCATCATCGAATCCCTCGACGGCGAGGCCGATGAACCCGCCCATCGCGTTTTCGTCGACCTCCGGGACCGCGTGCGCGGCTTCCTCCACTGGGTCACCGCCTTGCGCAGCGTCTGCACGTGGTGCGCGACGGTTTACGGCTACCTCGAAGCGAAGGATGAGACCGAACGCGCCGAACACGAAGCACGCCTCCAGGCCGCCATCGATCTGGACCTCGAAAATACGGCCGGCTTGCTCGAGCTCATCGAAACCAGCGACACCGAGTTCATGGTCGTTTCCGGGGCCGGCAATCACACCTCCTTCTACGGCGAAGACCTGCCCGATCTGCTGCGCAAGCGCATCGCCCTGACGCAGCAATACCGCCATCACAAACCCCGCATCGAACGCGGCATCCTTTGGCGCCCCACCCCCGGCACCCAGTGGCCGGAAGGCTGGCTGGAGTAAGCGCCTAGAGTTTTACCACCGGGCCAAAGGAACGAGCGGAACAAAATTTCGGGTGGCTCCGAACGATTTGAGCTACTCGCCGTGCGCCTTTCGGCGGAACTGGGAGGGCGTTTCGCCGACCACCTGCCGGAAGGTTTTGGAGAAGTGGAACACGTCACAGAAACCCAACTCATCGGCGAGAGCCTTGAAACTGTGCGTGCCCTGATAGATCGCCGCACACGCGTGTTCGATGCGCCGACGTTTTTGATAATGCCCCGGCGACTCGCCCACCCGGTCAGCGAACTTCTTGCGGAAATTCTCGTAACTCAAACCCACCTCGCGGGCAACCGCCTGTGGGGTCATGGAGCGCTCGGACATCCGCCCGCCCAGCAAACGCTGACTTTCCCACAGCCAACTTTCGTCGGCTGAATGCACGGACTCCTCATGCGTCGCCAGAAGGTCGAGCATCGCCTGCGTGACCCCACCCAAAACCCGCAGGGCGGCGGCATGATTGGGGGTGCCATCCGCTGGAAAGGCCTCGTGTAAACGCCCGCGCCAGTAATCGACGGGCTCGGCGTGCGTGACGGGTCGACGGGGATCCAAAATTCCCTCAGCTGCCCAGTGCTCCCACTGCGCCCCCTCCAGAATCACGTAAACCTGCGTCCAGTTCCGCCCCTGGTTCGGACCATACGCGTGCGCCACCCCCGGATGTATCCAAACCACGTCGCCCGAACACAGCTCCGAACGCTCCCCCAATTCATCGATATAATAGCCTTCGACATCGGCCATGTAGACGAATCCGTAGGATCCCATAACGCGCATCGCCTGAGGATCAATTCCGCCGACGTCCTTTACCTGTCCCGCCGCCACGATCGTGGTCTTCCCCACTGATACAGGCTGCGTAAGCCACGGCTCGTCTTTGATTCGGTTAATAGCGGACATGAGCTCCCAAATTATACAAATTTAATCCCAATTCAACCATGTTCGATCGGGTCCGACATGTGTATCTTTCCGACCTCGCTTAACCCACGGCCACACCGCCTCCTTCTCACCTTATCCCCGAGACTTATCATGAGCACGCTCGCACCTGCCCTGCCGCAAATCCGTTCCTACGGACACGACCTCGACATGGACGAAGACAAAATCGGTCTTCTCCGCGACTCTTCCGACGCGGAAACCGACTTCGAGGAACTGCGCCGCCGCTTCGACGAAGATGGTTACCTCTACATGAAGGGCTACCTCGGCCGAGACAACGTGCTCGAAGCGCGTCGCGAGATCGCCAGCCGACTCGCTGGCGCCGGGGCGCTGCATCCCGACCATCCGAGCATGGACGGAATCAAAGCAGACGACTTTGACGCATTCTTTCGCCCGGAGCTTTCCGAGAACAACGCCCCTCTGCAGAACCTGCTCTACGGCGAACGTATGGCGGGATTCTACCAGAAGTTCTACGAAGAGGACATCCGCCATTACGACTTCACCTGGTTGCGCGCCATGCCGCCGGGCAAAGGAACCAACCCGCATTGTGACCTTCCCTACATGGGCCGCGGCACCCACCGCCACATGACGGCGTGGGTTCCCTACGGTGACATCTCCTTTGAACTCGGTGGCCTGATGGTTCTGGAGGGTTCCAACAAACGCATGGATCTCCTCGAGAATTACGTTTTCCGCGACGTCGATGGCTACTGCGAGAACAAGCCCGAGCAAGTCGCCCGCGCTGAGGATGGCGGTTGGACCTTTACCGGTTCGCTTTCCCACAACCCTCCAATCGTCCGCAACAAGTTTGGCGGGCGCTGGCTGACGACCGAATTCGAGGCCGGCGATTTTCTCACCTTCGGCATGTTCCTCGTGCACGCCTCTCTCGACAACCAAACCGAGAACCGCTTGCGCATTTCCAGCGACAGCCGCTACCAACGCGCCTCCGAACCCATCGATGAGCGCTGGGTCGGCCCAAACCCTCCGGGCCACGCCAAAGCCGGCAAGCGCGGTCGCATCTGCTGAGCCTTCTCCTCTCCCTGCCACCAACCTCCATCGCCTCATCCCGTGGTCGCTCCGCAATCTTCCTCCCCTTCCACCTCTTCACCATCCGGATCCCGCACCGCTGCCGTCCAGGAGATGGCCAAGCTGCAACGCCAGCTGTTCGAACTCGAGCGGGCGTTCATTGCCGGTGCCACGACCCTGGTTCCCCGGGTCGGCGAAC
The DNA here is from genome assembly GCA_937128785.1 of uncultured Opitutaceae bacterium. Classification (GTDB taxonomy): domain Bacteria; phylum Verrucomicrobiota; class Verrucomicrobiia; order Opitutales; family Opitutaceae; genus Actomonas. The sequence continues at coordinate 6,938 of CAKZMS010000473.1, forward strand.
CGGAACTGAAGTATCTCATCTGCCAGCATGTCTGGGAAAGTGCCGGGCATGGTCGCTTCCTTCGTGAACGCGGACGGGAGCTCAGCGGATTCGGCAAATCCGACTCGATCAGCGACGAAATCTGGAAAATTTTCCACGAGGCCGCGGTCGCCAATGATGAGGACAAGGCACTCGCCGGATTCTACCGCGTGCTCAAGCCCCACCTCCTGGCGACCTACCGTCACTATCTGGAAACCACTCATCACCTGGCTGACTGGCCTTCCCGCAAACTCGTGGAGGAGTTTATCTCCGACGAAGAACGCCACCTCGAGGAAATCGAACCTTGGCTGAAGAGCAGCGATGCCATCCAGGCTTGGTGCGGACACCTGCGCGTGGCCCTGACCTCACTACCGCGTTCCGCCAGCAAGACGCCCGCCATTGAACTCCCCGACTCGTTCCGGTGGTTTCACGCGGAATCTCCCTACCAACATCCGGAGACCTGCAACCGCGCCCCTTATCCGACCTGCTCCAGCGTGTTCAGCGAGGACCCCAAGGAAACTCCCATCGTGCGCGCATGGCTCCAAGATCCCCAGACCGATCCGCGCACGATACGCGCAATGATCTACGTCTGGCTCATGATGGAGTTGGATGCCGTCGACTATCTTTCCACCGTATTTGTCGAAACCCTCCAGGCACCGTTTGACCTGCATCACGACCTCGCCCGTCACCTGTGGGATGAGTCCCGTCACAGCCAGTTCGGTTTCCGCCAGTTACCGAAACTCGGATTCGATCTCATGACGGTCGAGCACTCGCTGGATCTCTACAACATCCTGGTAAAGATGCCGCCGGCGGAACGCTACGCCATGATGACCATGGAATTTGAAGCGGGCAGCTTCCCGATCAAAGCCCACATCATGGATCGGGTGCGGGAGCTCAACGACTTCGAGGCCGACACCCTCTTGGCCTTCGATCGAAACGATGAGCAGAACCACGTGCGTTACGGTCACCAGTGGCTGCCTACGATCATGAAACTCTGCGGCCACGAGGAACCGGTGGAGGACTTTGTGAAATCCACCCAGGCCAATTTCGCCAAGATGGCTGAGCTCCATGGGGGCAAAACCCCCCATGCGCTTGCCCCCGAGGAGCGGCTAACCGGCGAGAAGATCCTCGCGGGCATCAGCTGAGACTACCTCCCCCCTCCACCTCATTTCTCCGGTGCCGACGCGGTCGGCCCCTTTTTTGTGCTCCTTGGAGAGCACCGCATGCGATTTACGCCGGCTCTCACCGCCAAAATGCGACCAAACCCGAATGAAATTTCATGAAATAAATTTGGCTTGAGCCTCGTAAATTCTGAAAAGTTGTTCAGGGTTTCACCGGTCTTCCCCCCGACGCTCGCCCGACCGTCCGACCACCCAAACCCTCCAGGTTTTCATGCTCCGTCCTACCCCCTTTAGAATCTTTTCCGTTCTGCTTTGCTGCCTTTGGCTCCAGGCCGATCTCGTCGCCGAAAACGAGTTGGTGAAGGTCGAATCCAGAGCCATCGCGAGCACCGACATCTCCGGACTCGTTCGCGAAGCCACGCCGCTTCCCGAGGGCCATGCGACGCCACCCTCCGAGCTGATCGATGGCGTCACGAGTGCATCCGGCCAGGCCTTCATCCTCGGACTGACCCACTTGGCAGGCGATGAGTATGGCATCCTCACTTATCACGCCATCACCGACACCTGGGTGCTGGCGGGCCGCAATCAATTGGATGCGGCCCCGACGTCCGTGCAGCCGATCGACCGCGGATTCTTGGTCACCACCGACGACCCGTCCTCTCCCGTCGCCCTGGAGCTGGTTCAAATCAAGAAGTCGCTGCCCGTCATCGATTGGGTGATGATCGTAGGCTACCTCCTCGCGATGCTCGGGGTAGGCTGGTATTGCTACAACCGTGAGAAACGCAGCGCCGGATCGACCACCGACTATTTTCTGGCCGGCCGGGACGTTCCTTGGTGGGCCGCGGGGCTGAGCCTTTACGCCACCGGCACGAGTGCGATCAGCTTCATCGCCATCCCCGCCCTCTCCTTTCGCACCGATTGGCTGTATCTGTCGCAACAATGTATCGGGGTCTTCGGACTGTTGATCGTGGCCTACAAGATCATCCCGGTGATCCGTCGGCTGAATCTCATCTCCATCTACACGTATCTGGAGACGCGCTTCCATCCGTCGATTCGCTTAATGGCCAGTGCCCTGACGATCCTGTTCCAACTGGTGGGCCGATTGAGTATCGTACTCTACCTGCCGGCCTTGGCCATCGCCAGTGTGACGGGAGCGGATGTGGTGATGTGCATCGTGCTGATGGGTATCGTCACCACGCTCTATACCCTCGTAGGTGGCATGAAGGCAGTGATCTGGACCGATGTCATTCAGGTGTTTGTCATGGTCGGCGGGGCGCTGTTTGCGATCGGCTATGTGATTGCCGGCGTGGACGGGGGCGTGGGCGAAATCATCTCCATCACGAGTGCCAACGATAAGGCTCACCTGTTCGACTTCAGCTGGGATTTCGCCACTCCGACCGTTTGGGCCATTATCCTCGTGGTGTTGACCGATGTTCCCACCTGGCCGAAGGAACAGATCATGATGCAGCGGGTGTTGGCGACGCGGGATGACAAGCAGGCGCGCTCATCCGTGCTCATGCTCGCCGCCGCCGTTATTCCGGGCAGCTTCCTGTTCTACTCGATCGGCACCGCGCTCTACGCGTTCTACAAATCCAATCCCGAACGACTCAATCCGCTGATCGATACGGATGCCACCTTCCCAGTCTTCATCGCGGCTGAACTCCCCATGGGCATCACCGGATTGATCATCGCCGGCCTGTTCGCCGCATCGATGTCGACTCTCTCCAGCGGTCTGAACAGCGTGGCCACGCTCACCTCCATCGATTTCTACGAACGGTTGGCCAAGAACGCCTCGCAGAAGACCAGTCTAAAACTTGCTTACGCTGTCACGATTCTCTCGGGTATCATCAGCACGGCCGTCGCTGTGCTCTTCACTTTCTTCGATATCAAATCGATGTTCGACGCGATGCTTCAACTTACAGCCATTTTGGGCGGCGGATTCGCCGGCACCTACGCGCTGGGTCTCTTCACCAAACGGGCCACCTGGCAGGGCGCTTTGTTGGGCACCGCAGCCAGCGTGGCCGTCGCTCTGATGTTGCGCACCGTCATCAGTCCCATCCTGCTGAACCCCGCCGCGATTGCCGCCTGCATGATCGTAGGCTACGGCGCCTCGTATCTCTTCCCGGCTCCCAAACAAAATTTGGACGGCCTCACCATATTCTCCGTTCGCTCAAAACCTACCGAATCACCATGAGCAAAACCTATCGCGCCGTTCTCGTCGGCACCGGATCCATCTGCGACGCCCACCTGCGGGCGGTTGAGTCAATCAATGACCGCGTCGAGCTGGTGGCCGCAGTTGATATCGACCCCGAACGCGTGAAGACCTTTTGCGAGCGCGCCAAAGTGCCGCACGCCTTCACCGACTTCGACGAAATGCTTGAGGAGATCGGTCCGGATTTGGTGTTGATCGCGACCCCTCCGAGCAGCCATGCCGAAATGAGCATCAAGGCCATGGAAAAAGGTGCCTGGGTGCTGTGCGAAAAACCACTTTGCGGCTCTCTGGCCGAACTCGACGAAATCCGCGCGGCCGAACAACGCACGGGGTGCTACACCGGCTGCGTGTTCCAGATGCGGTTCGCCTCCTCCAATCTCCACCTCAAGCGCCTCGCCGCCGCCGGTCAGCTGGGCAAGCCGCTGATCGGTGTGTGCAATACCCTGTGGTATCGCGATGAGGCCTACTACGCCGTGCCGTGGCGCGGTCGTTGGGAGACCGAACTCGGCGGCCCCACTATGGGACTCGGCATCCATGCGATGGACCACTTTCTCGATATCTTCGGCGAGTGGGCAGAAGTCCGCGCCATGGCCGGCACGCTCGATCGCGACATTGAAGTGGAAGATGTCTCGATGGCGTTGGTGCGCTTCCAGAGCGGCGCCTTCGGTTCCATCGTCAACAGTGCTCTCAGCCCGCGGCAGGAGACCTACCTGCGACTCGACTACCAACGCGCCACCGTCGAGCTCACCCATCTCTACGGCTACACCAAGGACGACTGGAAACTCACCCTCACTCCGCCCGCGCAAGACGATGCCTTGCAGCAGGCCTGGCAAAGCTCGCCGCCCGACGTCGGCTCCTCCCACGGTGCCCAACTGCGCGCCTTTGTGCAGGACATGGACCGCGGGGAGTGCCCCCACACTTCCGGCGTTGAAGCCCGCCGCACCCTGGAGTTTTTGACCGCGATCTATAAGTCCGCGTTCACCAACCAGCCGATCGCACGGGACTCGATCCAAGCGGGCGACCCCTACTACCAGAAGCTTTCCGGGGACCGGTAGATTCCTGCCATGCTCAAGCTGGCCAACGATCAGCTCCGGATCGACGTGCTTGATCCCACCGCCAACGCGGATTTGCTGGGACCTCGATTCTGCGCCGGGGCCTTTGTCTGGCAGATCCATGATGCCGCGGCCGGCCCCTTGTTGAGCGGCCCCGAGGGTCCCGAGCCCACACCCGATCCCTTCAACGGTCATGGCATCCCGGAAGCATGCCGGGATCGCGCGCGCTCGGGCCAGGCCTGGCTGTGGCAGGACGACGAAGGTTTCGCTCCCGGCGTCGGAACCCTGCAGCGCAATGCCGACGGCGTGTTCATCAGCCAACCGTGCAACTGGCACCTGGACATCGGACCCACCCGGGCAGAGTTCCGATCCCGCCACGCGGCCGCCGGCTATGAAGCCGAGCTGACCCGCACGCTCGAACTCGACGGACGTACCCTCCAAAGCCACAGCCGCCTGACCAACCGCGGAAAAAAACCAATGGAATTGGAGTGGTTTGCGCATCCCTTTTTCGCCCTCGATTCCCAGGGTGCGATCGCCGTCGAACTGCCGCCAGGTGCTTCGATCGCTCCGGATAGCGGGTTCCTCCTCGAGGCCAACATCCTCCGCGGCGCGCGGCGCTACTTCGGTAAAGACGATGGCGCGTTCACCCTTCCCGACGGATTAACCCAGCGGACCCTTGACGTTAACATCTCCCACCCGGCGCTGAAAAACGGCATTCAATTTAATACGGACTTCGTGCCATCCGAGTGCCCGATCTGGATGAATGGATTCACCTTCTCCATCGAGCCCTATCAACGGCTGTCGGTGGCAACCGGAGAAACCCGCGAGTGGCAACTCACCTACGTCTTCAGTCCGGCCCTGACATAGTCACGACTAGGTTCAAAGTTCGTATTACGAACATTGGGCTTGGAGGAAATTTGGCGGCTTGAA
>CAKZMS010000474.1 GCA_937128785.1 uncultured Opitutaceae bacterium
CACAGCATCACTCAACGGTACACTGATAAGGCAATTGACTTTATCAAAGCCAATCGATCTCAACCCTTCTTCGTCTACCTTGCTCACAACCTCCCCCATATCCCGCTGTATGCCGGCAAGGATCATCGCGGAAAAAGCCGACGTGGCATCTACGGTGACGTGATCGAAGAGATTGATTGGAGCGTGGGCCAGGTGCTCGATACGCTGCGACGTCTCAACCTCGACGAGGAAACGATCGTGGTATTTTCATCCGACAACGGCCCCTGGCTGTCGTTCAAAACCCACGGCGGCTCTTCCGGCCCCCTGCGCGCCGGCAAAGGAACCTGCTTCGAAGGCGGTCAACGCGTGCCCACCATCTTCTGGGGCCCGGGTCGGATTCCGCCGGGGGTCGTGGACGGGCTCGGTTCGACCATCGATTTGCTGGAAACGTTTGCGGCCCTGTCCGGGACCCAAGCACCGACCGATCGCAAAATGGACGGCTACGATCTCTCGCCCGCTTTACTTGGCACCGGAGACAGCCCGCGGGATGAGTTCTTTTATTGGACCAAGGGTGCGCTCCATGCCGTCAGGTCCGGTCCGTGGAAGCTGCACTTCATCCAACGCGAACCCGTGAACTACGGCCGAGCCGCGGAGATGGCTCATCCGGAGTTGTATCAGCTCGAGAAGGACATCTCCGAAGCCCATGAGGTTTCCGCCCTGCATCCCGAAATTGTGCAGGAGCTCACGCAGATCGCCGACGCCCACCGCGCTGACACCGCCGATTCCCTGCCTGAACAGGTCAGCGCCCGCATCCCCAACTTCGAATATCGGCGCTGATCACACGCGCCGGTCGCGAAACTCGGTCGGCGTCACACCCGTGCAGCGGACAAATGCCCGGGAAAATACTTCCGCACTCCGATAGCCCACCTGCGGCGCGATGGCATCGAGCTTTTGATCCGTCGTCGCCAGCAGGTCCTGCGCCCGTTTCACCCGGAGAAAGGTAACGTGCTCCATCGGCGTGCGACCCAATTCGCTCCGGCACAACCGGCGCAGGTGCTCCGCACTCATGGAACACGCCTTGGCCAGCGAAGAAAGCTTCCAGTCCACCGTGAGGTCACTCGACACCGTTTCCCACATTTCAGCGATCCGCGAACTACTGCGCCACGCGCTGGATCGCCGCAGCGCCAGGCCATGCGCCAGCGCCACCCAATGACGCACCATGTCCGCATCGCGTTCGCCTTCCCATTCCGTGCGCAACCCACGCAACACGCGGCCAAATTCCTCGCCGCCGTGCGATAGATGCAGCGGCGACCCCGCGCCTACCAACGGCTTGGTCCACGGGGCTTCGTCGTAACGAATCCAAGCGATCTCCCACGCCTTCGTCTGCGACGCCACCGCATGAAAGGCGTTTAACCCGCGCGGCGGGGCCAGGCATAGTGAATCAGCTGTCACTCTTTGCCAACGACCCTCCAACCACACCCGTCCTTCCCCCGCGAGCGTCGCGAGAAAATAACTGCCCGACGGCGACAACCGCACCCGCCGGTAAGGCGAAAACACGGCATCCACGCCTAACCACGAAATGTGGCACGCCTTCAACTCCGGGCATTGCCCGGCATCCAGCGACCAACGCCGCGTGCGCGCGCCATCAATGGTGGTTTCCTGCCAGTCTTGATTCATGGGGTCGGAGCCCGAGGGCGCTCCCACTGCACCGCACTTGATCCACATCGTCACGTGGAAATTCGTCGGTCGAATGTGGGAGACGCGGGCTTTCCCCGCGAAGCGATATCCGTAGGCTTCAGCCTCCCCTCCCTCTTTCTCCAACCCAACCCCCTCCTCCTTATGCCCAATCCTTGGACCGGAATCGGAAATCCCTACACCCGTGAAGAAGTGCGCGAGCGCCTGCAGGCCACGCTCGACAAAAACGACGCCATCATTGCCGCCGGCGCTGGCACCGGCATCAGCGCCAAATTCATCGAGAAAGGCGGTGCCGACATGATCATCATCTACAACAGCGGGCGCTTTCGCATGATGGGCCACGGCGCCACCGCGGGTTTGATGGCCTACGGCGACGCCAACGCCATCGCCATGGAG
>CAKZMS010000475.1 GCA_937128785.1 uncultured Opitutaceae bacterium
TCGAAATTAGGCAGGCGACCAAAGTCCGGCTGCAGGGCGGAGAGCGACTTCTGATCAGGCAACACGACCAGATGATCCCGCGACTTACCGATCCAATCGGCGTCTCTCAGTCCGAGAGCCGCGAGCAACTCGGCGGTTTGGTCATCATGCTCGGCTGCAGCAGGGGGACGGCTGGGGAAATCCAGGACCGCGCGATCGAATTCGTCCTTGGTGACCGTCAGGAGCCCGCTCTGGGACTCGAAGCTGATTTGCCGCACGTCGGGCGACCGATCGAAAACGACCGTCGCCGCTGCTAGGGTGGCGTGGCCACATAGGTCCACCTCGCACTCGGGCGTGAACCAGCGAAGGTGGAATCCATCGGCGGTGGGAACGTAGTAGGCAGTCTCCGACAGTCCATGCTGGGTGGCGAGTTGCTGCAGTTGGTCGTCGGGCAACCACGCATTCAACGGCACAATCGCCGCAGGATTTCCGCCAAACGCCCGGGAAGTAAAGGCGTCGATCCAATAGAAGGGGAGTTGGGCCATGAAATGGGTAACGTCCGTTCCAGTGGAGTCCGCAAGGCGGGATCGGTGCCAGTTGGCGGGTCTATTTGATGCGAATTTCCCGACCGGTCTCCGCGGAGCGATAGATGGCATCCAGAATCTTCTGCACGGCCAGTGATTCCGCGGGTTTCACGTAGGGCTCCGCTTTGCCGAGCAAGACATCGATGAAGTGGATCATCCGGTTCTCGTTGACCAGCGGAGTGGTGGGCTCGATCTGCTCGGTGATGTAGCCCGAACGACTTGGGCGGATCAGGCGCAGGGGATTCAACATGACCCCGGCGTCAGTGCCGAATACTTGGGAGGTGAAGAAGTCCCGTTCGGGCAGGTGGGCGGCCCAGGAGGCCTCCAACAACACCGTGCGACCACTCTTGAGTTTGATCAATGCCACCGCCAAATCGTCGACATCGAATTTGGCGTTCTGGTCGATCTCGCCCTTCCCCCAGTTGCCATCTCCGCGTCCTAAGGGACCAAGCTGGGAGTAGGTTTGTCCACTCACGGCCGCCGCATCGAATTCGCCCATGAGGAACAGGGCACGATCCAGCGCGTGCACGCCGATATCGTAGGTGCAGCCTCCGCCGGCGAATTGCTTTTGCGTAAACCAGGAGCCGATCCGAGGAATGCCGCTGCGGCGGGTCCAGCAGGTTTTGGCATGATAGACGTCACCCAATTTGCCCTGATTGATGAGGTGTTTGGCCGTTTGGACCTCGGGGGAAAACCGCATGTTTTGCCCCACCATCAGCCGACGATTCTGCTTTTTGGCCGCGGTGATGAGTTTCTGGGCATCCCGAGCGCTGGTCGCCATGGGTTTGTCGACCATCACGTGCTTGCCTGACTTCAGGGCCTCGATGCCAACGGGCGCATGAAGAAAATTGGGCAGGGCGATGGATACGATGTCGATGTCGCGTCGTTTGAGCAGTTCCCGATGATCTGTCACCAGAGTTTCGATTCCATACTCGTCGGCCGCTTCGCGGCCGCGCTCCGGCGATACTTCGGCCAGCGCCACCACCCGAGCGGCGGGGTGCTGTTTAAAACTGCGAATATGATCGAGGCCGATCGCGCCGGCTCCGATTACGGCGACGTTGAAAGTGCGGGAGGGGGATTTGGGCATAGGGTTGGGAAGAGCGGCTAAGTTTCCGTAGTCAGACCCGGTTCCAGGCCTGCATCTGCGCGAAGGAAAGCTTCACGGACTCGAGTGGGGCATGATTGTATTTCTCCACTTCGATGACCTGCCACTCGACGGCACCGATGCTGTCTGCGGCCTCGAACACGGCGGGAAAGTCCACCGGACCGGAGCCGATCTCCATCTCGTCCTTAATATGGAGCAGTCGAATGCGACGACCCTGCTCGCGGATCATCTTCGCCGGGTCCTGTCCACCGGCGTGCACCCAATAGACATCCGCCTCGAAACCGAGGTTTTCCGGGCTGGCGCTATCGAGGAGCCAATCGATACCGGGACGTTGATCCTGCAGCGCGATTTCGTGGGCGTGATTGTGGTAGTGAAACCGAAAGCCCATGCCCCGGAGGCGGGCTCCGATTGAGTTGAGTTCGGCCCCGATGGTGCGGCAGGCTTCCGCGGACCGGTAGTGATCAACTGGCCAGAACGGGCAGATAATGTCACGGGTCTCGCACAGCAGGGCCTCGGAAATGACGGCGTTGAACTCCCCCCGCAAGCGGTCGATGCCAATGTGCATGCCGGAAACCACCAACCCGGCATCCTTGATGGCCTGCGCGGCCTCGGCGGCCTCGAGATTACCATAGCCCGCGGTCTCGACGCCGTGGTAGCCGATTTCGGCCACTTTCTTTACGGTGGACGCGAAGTCTTCGGCTGTGTCATCGCGAACGGACCAGAGTTGGAGGGAAGTGCGGGGGAGAGGCATGGCCCAGAATTAGGGGATCGGGATACGCCGGGTCAATCCGGTGACCGTCGCTTGGATCGGTAAGGCGCTGAACGTGGACTGCGCTAGGAGAATTTCAGTTCCGACTGTGTATCATCAGGTTTGATACGAGCTTGGTGGCTGAAGTAGTAGTCGCCGAAGGATTCGTGTAAGTCGTCGAGTTGGGCCGCAATCGAGTCCAATACCTCGTCGAGCGGGGTTTTGTTTTTTGACCTACGCAACGAGGGTTCGAAGTAAGGGTCCAAATCAAGGTGCTCCAGGGTGGCGATGCCCGCTTTCACGGCCTCAATTGGGGGGATTTGGCCAGTCTCACCGGTGAAGCGATGGATGGCGCTGAGCCCCTGTTCCATTTCCCGCAGATTGTGGAGAATGCTTCGCGGGGCATCCTCCTGTTGGAGCAACAACTGGGCAACAAGTCGGGGTTGGCTGCGGGTGCGGAAGAGTCGACGGTAGGCGTCCTGCGATCCCAGCATGCGCAGGAGAGCGGAAAGCTCGGGGTTATCCCGATACGGGATGGCTCGGGGAGAGGTCCTGTGATCCGGCTCATTGGTGGTCTCGGGCAGCACGTGGATCAAGGTGGCGGCCGTGAACGCAGCCCGTTCGAGTTGCTTGCCGATTTGCATGAAATACCACCCGGCATCATGCAGCATGGTGCGCGCCGTGGACCCCAGGCAGGCGTTGATGGCAACCAGGACTGCTTTGAGCGACTGCGTGGCCATCCGAGCTCTCGCGCTGCGGGCAACTTTACTTTTGCCAGCTGGTATCTGACCAAGGTTGGCGCGGAGTTTCAGGTCGATATCATTCAGAATACGGCCGGCCTCGGGGCTGACCCACTCCCGAAGTTCGCGGGCATTGGCGGCGGCGGCCCCGACGGTGTTCAGCAATGAACTGGGATGGCGTCGGTCGAGGGTCATGCGCCACATCATGTCCTCGGTCAGGAGGCGCCGCGGGTTCGCTCGAGCATCGATTTTCTCCTGTTCATGACCAGTGGCGGCAAGCAGCCCCCGCCAAAGCGGCAGCCACTTTTTGCGCTCGGCGGCGGGAATCTCCTCCAGCGCCACATCGTCAAGAATGCCCAGCATGCGGGCGGTGGACTCCGCGCGCTCCAGATATCGACCCAACCAAAAAAGCGACTCGGCGGCGCGCGAACTGGGGGGAGGCAGTTTGTTTTCGAAACCGACGGGATCTTCGAGATCCGCGAGATTGCCGGGGGCCTCCTGGTCCGGAGAGAGGACGACCACATCCGCACATCGGCCGACACGATCCCGCGGATGCGGCCCCGGGCCGATATTTACGATTCCGCCCGGCAGCGCGGAGGAAGCCATGCCGGAAGTCAGCGCGAAGGCACTGAATCTAAATCCGGGATCCCGCTTCCTTCCGGCTACCAAAGGAAGCGAGTCCCACCTCTCCCGTGCCACAAAACCTGCCGGGGATTCGCGGACCGTTTTCGGGAGACGACCAGGGCCGAGTTTGATGCGCGGTTCGAGCGGTGAACCGATCCGCGCGGAGTGAAGGGGAAGCACATCGAGGCTGTTGGAGCGCTCCAAGATGGCGTCCACGTGATCAGTGTCGGTGAAGACCCACGTGGGAAGGGAAGGCAGCAGCAGTCGCTCGCCCAAATAAAACCGGCAAAGCGCGGGCAGGTAGGCCGCCAATGCACGGCTTTCGGCCACACCCGATCCGATAGCGTTGGCGACTGTTACGTTTCCAGCGCGGATACACTGCATCAGGCCGGGGATGCCGGCACTCTCGATTTCGGTGGAGAAGACGACCGGATCGATGTGGGCGTCGTTGACCCGCCGATAAATGACGTCGACCCGCTCGAGCCCGGCCACGGTTTTGAAGAATACCTGATTGCCCAAAACGAGGAGATCGCTGCCCTGGGCCAGGCGGATGCCCATCTTGCGGGCGAGAAAAGAGTGTTCGGAGTAGAAGGGGTATCGTGGACCGGTGGTGAGAAATACCATGGTTGGCCGTTTGACCTTCCGCGGCGCCAAACGACGAAGGCAGTCCACCAAATCCAGCGGTGCATTGATGATGGAATGGTAGTCGGGGAGCTCGCGGTAGTAGTCAGCCGCTTCCTGGGTGAGAAAACGGCGATTCTGCACTGCATAGCTCAATCCGACTGGAGCATTGGTATGGGTTTCGGCCACCTGCCATCCCTTTTCGGTCTTAACCAAATCAAACCTGATCAGTGATGCGGGATCCATCCGATCCGGCGTCAAACCCAGGCAGGGGCGCCGGTAGTAGGGATCAGCCAGAGTGAATTCGGGCGGGACGACGTTTGCACGGAGTGATTCCTGCGCCCCGTAGAGATCACTGAGGAACGCGTTGATCAGCCGCGCACGTTGGGTGATGCCCCTGGCGAGGGCCCGCCACTCGCTGGCGGGGATGATCAGGGGAGTGGGTTCCAGATCCCAGAAGGCTTCGCGGGACTGGTCCGGGGAGGGTGATAGATCCGTAAGGCCGGCGTCACGAATGGATTGGCGAAGTCGATTCCTCAGCGGTCGAATTTGCGCAGAGGGGAGTTGAGGGATCGATCGGGAGCGTTTTGGCACGGGAGGAAAGGGGATTCATAGGATCAGTCCCCGAGCGTGAATCAAGCCCACGTGCGGTGGCGCGGTAAAATCTCCGTGGTTGCCTATCCGGGTGTTTCCCGACACGTCTGATCCTTTACGTTATGTTTAAGAAGATTATTTCGGCGTTCAAACGCTCCTCCAAGCCAGCGTCTGATGCCGCGACCCCCGCCAAAGCGGATCGCCCCAAGAAGTCCAGATCAGGCTCTCCTCGCGGCGAGCGTTCCCCGAGTAGTGGTGACGCTCCAAAGACCAATAAGCGTTCCCGGAGTCGTAATCCGCGGACCGAGCGTGGGGGCGAAGGCTCCTCCCGCAACCGCGGCGGCGAACGCTCGTCGGGCGGTGGCGAACGCCGCAACCGGTCACGCGGTGGTGACGGGGAAGGACGCGGACGGGGAGCAGGCGGTGGCCGGCGCGGTCGTGGCGCGGATCGTAACGAACGTCGGGGAGGCCGACCTGCTCGCGATGATTTTGAGCATCCCCGTCAGGAATCGATCAAGCCGGCGACGCCGGTTGACATTCCGGCTCAGGACACGGAATTCAGCACACT
>CAKZMS010000476.1 GCA_937128785.1 uncultured Opitutaceae bacterium
CCCTACCCCGGTATGCTGGCCGGACTCTATAACCGCGAAGCGGTGGTGCGCGAGACCGTCGATCAATGTGCTCTGATTCTGGAGCCGTTGCTGGGCTTGGATATTCGCACCTTGCTAGCTGCGGCGGACGCAGACGCGGCGGAGCGACTGCGGGACACCGCACTGGCCCAGCCGATTGTTTTCGTGGCGGACTACGCCCTTGCCCAACTGTGGCTCAGCCGAGGACTCAAACCCGCGGCCATGATTGGTCACAGTCTCGGCGAATACGTGGCGGCCTGCCTGGCAGGGGTGTTCAGCCTCGAAGCCGCCTTGGCACTGATTGTGGCCCGAGGACAGTTGATGGCGGCCCAACCCACGGGAGCCATGTTGGCCGTGGGTCTGGGGCCCGAGGAAGCCGCGGCCCTCGCCGCTAAACACGAAGTGGACCTCGCTGCGGTCAACGCGCCCGACGCCTGCGTCGTATCCGGACCGGACACCCGGATTGCTGCGCTGAGCGATAGCTTGGCCAAGCAAGGCACCGCACACACGCGACTCGAGACATCGCACGCGTTCCACTCGGCCATGATGGAACCCATGATGGCCGCGTTCGGCGACCGTCTGCGCGAGGGCGACCTCCAGCCTCCCCGCGAGTCGATCATCTCCTGCACCACCGGTCAGCGGTTGGCGGCGACAGAGGCAACCGATCCTGACTACTGGCTGCAGCACCTGCGCCGTCCGGTGCAGTTTGCCGATGCCGTGCAAACCGCCCAACAAGCCTGGCCTACAGCCATGTGGTTGGAAGTCGGGCCCGGGCGGGGACTCGCCTCCATGGCGAAACGCGGGTTGGACGACGTCGATCCAGCGCGCGTGTTCACCACCACACGCCACGCCAGCGAGGACATCGACGACCACCGATTCTGGCTTCGCACCGTCGGTGAGCTCTGGAGCGCCGGCGTAGAATTTGATTGGGCCCAGTGGCAAGACGGCAACCTACGTCGCCGGGTCATTCTGCCGACCTATCCGTTCCAGCGCAGTCGCCATTGGATCGAGCCACCCAGCACCGCGTCCACGTCCGCGTTCAGCCTTGCTACCATCCTCCCGGAACTCTCTGCCGAGGAAGCCCAAGGGCGGGCTGACCCAACCCGGATTGCTCATCCCCGCTATCAGGCGTTTCGCGAAGAGCTCGATCCGTGGTGCGCCGGAATGATCTTCGAAACGCTGTCTCCGCTCTGGTCGAAATGTGCCGTCGGCGACGCCACCCCCCTCGACGAGCTGAAGGCCGCTTTGCGCGTGATCCCGGCATTCGAAAAGTGCGTCGTGTTTCTGCTGCACCTGCTCGCCGAACACGGGTTCGGCCGAGTGGAGGCCGATCTTTTCGTGTGGTCGCGCCCTGCCGCACCGCCGCCGAGTTCCGCGGAGTTGCTCGCGGCCTTCCCGGAATTCAGAGGCATCTTGCGCTTGGTGGAGCATTGTCTGCAGCACTATCCGATGGCCTTGAGCGGCGAGAGTCCCGCGATCACCGTAATCTACCCCGACGGCAAATCCGACCTGTTGGAATCCACGGCCTCCGAGACCGCCAACCACACGGATAAACGCATCTATTTGCAGACCCTGCGCCGGGCCATTGAGGAGAAGATCAAGCAGGCCGACGGGCAGCCGGTGCGGGTGCTGGAAGTGGGCATCGGCGATGGACTGCTGGCCGGCGAGTTGGCCCCGGCGCTGCGCGGGCGCGGGGTAGAATACGTGGCTACGGATCTGAGCCAGTCCTTTGTCGGACGAGCGGAAGCCAAGGCGAAGGAAGCCGGTTTGGATTTTCTCACGTTCGACGTGCTCGACATCTCGCGCGACCCGGTAGCCCAGGGGATGTCCCCGGAGTCTTTTGATTTCGTGATCGGCTTGGACGTCGTCCACGCGACCCCCCGTCTCGCCGAAACCCTCAGCCACTTGCGCTCACTGCTCAAACCGGGTGGTTGCCTCGGCATTGTCGAAAAAGTCCGCCGGGAGCCATGGGTCGATCTGGTGTGGGGCCTCGCCGAGGGCTGGTGGTATTTTGCCGATCTGGAATTGCGTCCGCTTTCACCGCTGATGGCCGCCGAGCGCTGGGAAGCCCTGCTGCACGCGCTCGATTTTGCGCAAGTCGAGGTGCTGCCCCGGGACGGTGCCATGCGCCAGACCACCGACTACGCGCTCCTGCTGGCGCAAACATCCACGGCCCCAGCCGTGCCGGTGGCCGATTGGTTCCAGGCGGTTTCCTGGCATGAACGACCGCAGTCGATTCTGGCCACCGCCGCGGAGAAACCATTCTCCGCCGCCGACGGTCTGGGAACTTTTATCACTCGCGCCAACGAACTCGGGAAGGCGGGAGGCGAACACCGGCTCACCCTGGTTTCAGACGGCAGCCCGGATCAGGAAATGCTGACCGGCGCTCTCTACACTGCCGCGCGGGAGTATCCGCAAATCGAGTGCTCCCACCAAATTCGCTTGCCGCAGGGCGGCACCCTGCAGCGGAAGGTGCAACCGTTGGTCAGCAGTCGGCCCGAAGCCTTTACCCTCCGCAAATCGGGGGTTTACGTGATCACCGGAGCCTTCGGTTCAATGGGGCGGGTCTTTGCCCGCGAGTTGGCCCGGACCACCGGCGTCAAACTGGTGTTGTGGGGCCGGCGGGACCCCGACCCCGAGTGGATGCACGAGCTCGAGGCCATGGGCGCGGAGGTGATGGCTCGGTCCGTCGACGTGGGCGACGCTCCCGCCTTGGCCGCAGCGTTGGCTGCTGTGCGCGAGGCCTTTGGCGGGATCAACGGCGTGATCCACAGCGCCGGCGTTTATGGGCAGGGCTTGATGGCTCGTCGGGAAGCTTCGGCGCTCGCTGACACCCTTGCTCCAAAAGTCACCGGCACGCGAAATCTGGCCACCGCCCTCGCGGATGATCCGGTCGATTTTCTGATCCTTTGTTCGTCAATCGCCGCGGTGGCTCCCGAGCCCGGCCAAGCCGACTACGCCGCCGCCAACGCTTTTCTCGATGCGTTTGTCCGCCATCATCATGCGGTCACCGGCGTGCCGACCCTCTCAATCGGTTGGGGCGTCTGGCAGGATTTGGGCATGATGGAACACGCCTCCATCCCTGCCGCCCAGAAACAAGCCGTGCGCGACGAGATCGAACGGGAGGGCTGGCAAGACATCGGATCGAAACTGGTGCGGCACATCCTGCGCTGCGCTGCGGCCCAACGGCACGTGCTGGTTTCGCCGCGGCCGGTCAACCTACCCTCTGGACTGCGGCATCCTTTGTTGCGTCGGAAAGAGGTGACGACCCCGGGCCGGACCCTTTTCGAGGTGCGGCTTGATCCCCAGACTGACTGGTTGGTCGATGACCATCGTCTTGCTGGCCTGGCCGTGTTACCGGGCACCGGATATCTGGAGCTGGTCCGAGCGGCCTACGCGGATTTGCAGGACGATGAACCGGTTGAGTTCAGCGACGTGCATTTTCTCGCGCCGGTGACGTTCCCGGATAACGCGCCAAGAGAGCTGCGCGTCGCGCTGCAAAACGAAGACTTTGTGGTCGTCTCCCCCCTAGGCGAAGACCGCTGGCAGGAACACGCTCGGGGATCCATCCGACGGGCGGACCCCGCTAACCGCGACCGTGCAGCCTCACCCCGAATGGCCGATCCGACGGAAGCACCCGCAGCTGATGCGGTGACCTTTGGTCCCCGGTGGCAGAACTTGAAGGCGGTGGCCTTTACCGAAGACGCCGGCGTCGCCGAACTGGCCCTACCAGATGACTGTCATGGCGACATGGTGGACTATGCGCTGCACCCAGCGCTTTTCGACATCGCCATCGGGTTCATCACCCTGCGCCACGGGTTGGCCGACAGCCTGCCATTCGGCTACACCACCATCCGACAGTATCGCCCGCTCCCATCGCAGCTGCGCAGCGAAGTAACGGTAGTGGATCGAGGCCCGGACCACCTGGAAATCGACGCCCGCCTTTTCGATATGTCCGGCGAACTTCTGCTTGATGTATCCGGCTACCAATTACGGGTGCGGCCACCTCAAAAAACGCTAGCGACCCCGGATCAGGCGCGTTTGTGCCTACGGCCGGACGACCCGGAAACGGCGTGGCGGCTGGTGCCGGCTCATCGCACCGCCCCCGCCGCGACAGAGGTCGAAATCGAGATCGAAGCCGCGGGCTTGAATTTCATCGAGGTCTTGTATGCGCACGGCATGTTGCCCCGATCGACTGAACTGGAGAATCAGTTCGGACTGGAGTGCGCTGGGCGGATCGTTCGGGTCGGACCCGGGGTGACGAACTATCAAGTCGGGGATCCGGTCTTGGCCTACACCAACGGTTGTTTCGCCAGCTACGTAACGGTCGATCAAAGGCGCATAGCGCGGCGACCGGACGGCCTGACCCCCGATTCCGCCGCGACCTTGGCTGGCGCCTACGCGACCGCCCACTATGCTCTGGTGACTTCAGCGCGTTTGCGGGCGGGCGAGACCGTGCTCATCCACGCGGCCGCAGGCGGAGTGGGATTGGCGGCGGTCAACATCGCCCGCCAGATCGGGGCCGTCGTTTATGCCACGGCGGGCTCTGAAGCGAAACGGGAGTTCCTGCGCGAGCAGGGCGTTGCAGCCGTCATGGATTCGCGTTCCAGCTCGTTTACGGAGGAGGTAATGCGTCTCACCCGCAATCGCGGGGTAGATGTGGTGCTCAATTCGCTCAGCGGAGACTTGATGCGGGCCGGCCTCAAAGTCGTCGCCCCGCGGGGTCGCTTTGTGGAACTGGGCAAACGCGATTTGCTCGCCGGCTGCTCTTTGGACCTGAGCGACTTTGCCCGGATCATTTCTTTCATAGTGATCGACGTGGGGCCCGACTTACCCGGCTTCGACGAACTGTGGCACGACGTCTCTGAATGTATCACCGACGGATCCTATCCGCCGCTCCCCTTCAAGTCCTTTCCGGTAACTGAGGCACCAGCGGCATTCGCGTTCATGGCCCAGGCCAAGCACATCGGCAAAGTGGTGCTTACCCCCGGTGACCCGGCCGCTTTGCTCGCCGAGGCTGAGGAGGCGCCTCCCGTCGGACGCGCCTTATCGGACATTCTGGGCGAACCCGAGCCATCGCACCCGGAATCGATCGTCCCTGCCCCGGTAGAATCCATCGCACCCGCTTCGGCCGAAGCCGTTGATCTCGGATTCAGCGATCCAACTGAAAATGCGATTGCGGGGATTTGG
>CAKZMS010000477.1 GCA_937128785.1 uncultured Opitutaceae bacterium
ATAAAAACAGGCGCCGCTTGGCTTGGGGAACTTCGCGACCAAACGCCGGCTACACCGTAGTCCAGGAACCCCTCCCCTCGTCTTCTTCACCCCCCATATTAAACACCCTCACCTCCTTCCTGTATCATGCCCTTCACCCGAAAGACTCTCGCGGCATCTTGCTTCTCCTGGCTGATCGTCTCCCTGCTCTCCGCAGCGCCAAACTTTCCTCATATCGGACAAATCGAACGGCATGATCCTGCGTTGGATGCATTGATCGACTCCGATGTTCCCATCGAAGTGTTGGCCTCCGGATTCGAGTGGTCGGAGGGACCGGCCTGGGACCAAGCCAACCAACAAATCCTGTTTTCCGATGTGCCGACCAACCGCATCTACGCATGGAGTGAAAAGGCCGGCCTATCGGTTTACATGGAGCCGTCCGGCTACACGGGCGTCACCCCTCGCACCAACGGCAAGGGCTCCAACGGCCTGACGTTCGACCTCCAAGGCCGCCTGCTGCTGTGCGAACACGGTGACCGACGCGTGGCGGCCATGGCTCCCGGCGAGGGAAAGTTCACCGTCACGGATCACGTGGACGGTAAGCGCTTCAACAGTCCCAACGATTTGGCCATCGATTCCCATGGAAACATCTTCTTCACCGATCCCATCTACGGTCTGCCCGGCGGCAGAGACGATCCGCGCCGCGAGCTCGATTTCTGCGGAGTGTTTGTGCACGACGCCTCCACCGGCAAAACCCGCGTAGTGATTGACGATCTGCCGATGCCCAACGGGGTCACCATCTCTCCCGACGAGAAAACCCTCTACGTCGCCCAGTCGGACCGGGACATGCCGGTCATCATGGCCTACCCGCTCAATCGCGATCTCACCGAGGGCCCCGGACGCCTGTTGTTCGACTGCCGGCCGCTTGGCGCGGACCTCCGGAAAAACCGTCCGGACTGGCCGGTGCAGAACCCCGACGGCATCAAGACGGACGTGCACGGCAACATCTGGTTTGGTGGACCCGGCGGCATCGTGATCATCAGCCCGGAAGGCACCCATCTGGGCACGATCTCCAACGGTGAACGCATGGCCAATCTCACGTGGGGTGGTCCCGATGGCGATGTGCTCTACATCACCTCCGACATGTATCTCGCCCGCGTGCAGACTAAGGTGGTCGGACGCTCGTTCGCTTTGGTGAACAAACGCTGATCCCCGGGTTCGCGGACTAGATTCGTCTCCGTAAAATCCCGCTGATTGCATGTTAAACTCCGAGCCGCAGTTGCAACACCGGTGGTGGTGGCTCGTGGCAACACTTTATGTGATTTCCGCGGGTTGGCACATCGCGGCGAACGGCACCAACGCAGACGAAGGGTTTTATGCGATCGCCGCCCGTTCGGTTTGGGAGGGCGATCTTCCCTACCGGGATTTCGGCTACACTCAGCCCCCCCTGCATCCTTACATCAACGGGGCGGCAATGCAGGTGCTCGGCTTCGGACTTTTTGAGCAACGCACGGTCAACGCATTCTGGGCGGCGGCGGCCATCGCGCTGGCCGCCGGCCTGCTCTACCGTCGGGTGGGTTGGGGCTACGCCGTGGGCCTCGTGGGACTATTCGCGCTCTCCTCCCATTGGATGCATTACACGCATATCGGGAAAACCTATGCCTTGGTCGCCTTGCTTAGCAGCTGGGCAGCCTGGGTGTGGATGCAATCTCCCACCGGTCCGCGTAAGCTGCTGCTGTTGGCCTTTATTGGAACGTTGGCGGTCGGCAGTCGCCTACCTTCAGCGCCTTTCTTCGGTCTCCTTTGGTTAGCCGCGCTATGGGAGTGCTGGTCACAGCGCAGCGCCAAAACGGGCATTGCGGTGGCCGCCTCTGGACTACTTCCACTCGTTTTACTCGGACCCTTTGTGTGGGTCGCTCCCGAGGTCGCTCGATTCTGGATGTGGGATTGGTTCGTGCTCTCGGTTCCCTTGCGGGACTTTCGTGTCAGCATCGCCGAAGCCTTGGCGCTGGCACCAGTGTTGGGACTCGGCCTCATCGCGGGCGCGATCTGGACAATCAAACATGAGCGTCCCATCGCCCGCACCCAAGTGCTCATGGCCGCCTCGCTGGTGGCGCTTTTCATGAATGTCGGGCGTTCAGGATCCTATGCCGAATACGGCGTGATGTTCCTCCCGGTCCTGGCGGTCTCCATCGCGTTGTGGGGGGCGGGCGGGCTTCGCGGACTAAACGTACGACAAGCCACCCTACTCGGCGTGATCGCCATTTCCTTCAGCGTAGTCGCGTCGGTTGCGCTGCGATGGAACGCCATCCTCCCCGAGCGCAAAGGAACCTACCAGATGTTGGTTCCCGCTTCGGCCGCTGAATTCGAACCGACCCTGATCTTTCGGCTCGATCAAGCCCGCGCGGTCGTGCGCGAATTCTTGCCACCCGATGCTCCGTTCTGGGGACCCAAGATCATTCTAGCCGCTGAGACCGGTAATCCCGACCCGGCCACCAATCGCATGGGGCCCTTTTCCGCGACATCCGATTATACCGCAGCGGAGGCCGCGCATCTCAACCTCCTGCGCCTCGAACAAATCGAGGCGGCGATGCGCGACCCCGCGGTCCCGTTGATCGGCTTCAGCACAATTCCGAAATTCAACTACCTGTGGTCGGTCCCTTCCTTCTCCGCGCTGGAAGGACGCAACAGTGCCGCCTGGATGGAAATGATCGGCCAGCACTTCCTCATCGCCTATCAGGATCGGGACTTCCTTCTCCTAGTGCGCAAACCACCCTAGGAAGCACCTCCTGAATAGGATTACTCCACGTTCGCGATCTGCTCGCGAATGCGCTCCATCTCGTTCTTAAGTTCGATCACCCGTTTGGAGATCGTCAGGTCATTGGCCTTGCTCCCGATGGTGTGGATTTCCCGGCCGATTTCCTGCAGGATGAACTCCGCCTTCCGACCGATTTCACCTTCCCCTCGAATGTGGGTCTCAAACTGACTTAAATGGCTGTCCAACCGGGTGAGTTCCTCGCTGATGTCGCAGCGATCCGCGAATAACGCGACCTCCCGGAGCACCCGATCGTCATCGACATCTAATTCCAGATCAGCCTCGCGGAGACGTTTGAAAAGAGTTTCCCGATACGTAGCCGGCACTTCCGGAGCGCGCTCTGCGACCGCGGCCACGTGACGCTTCAAGGCATCAATGCGACTGAGGAAATCGATGAGAAGTGCTTCGCCTTCCTGAGCGCGCATGGCACTGAAGGACCGCAGAGCTTCCTCCGCCCCTTCCAGAATGGCGACCTCGAGGGCCTCGGTCAGTTCGGGTTCACTCATCGCCCGCCGATCATTGGCAATCTCCCACAGCAACCGGGCATCCGGCTCGAAGGGAACGTTGTTGTCCTCCGCGATATCGGCGAGTCGCTCCAAATGGGCCGCAGTCTGCCCCTTGGCGCCACCTTGGGCTTCCGCCGCCACGGTGAGGTAGACTTTCCCCCGCGAGGCAACTTCGCGGACCTTCTCCGCGATCTTCGATTCCATCGGGGACCAGGCCTCCGGCAACCGCACCGTTAGATCGAGAGTCTTGCGATTCACCGAGTTCACCTGCACGACGACCAATGCGCCGCCCGCTTCGGCCGTAGCCCGCCCAAATCCGGTCATACTTTTCATGGCGAGAGTATCTCGCCCTGAAGTAGCAAGTAACAAGTTCCAAGTAACAAGAAGGTCAGCCAGCATGTCCCTGCGGGACGGAGAAATTAAGACGCTATTCTTCGTTGTCCTGCTTATTGGCGATGGAAGCGAAAATGCGAGTCAGTTGGTTCGCCTCGTCAATCAGACGATCGAGTTCTTCGACGGTGTCGCTTGCCCCTGATTCGGCTAGCAGCTCAAGCCAGAGCTGAGACTCCCGTGCCTCCTTTCGGCACATTTTAATGCGATAAAAGAAGTCTTTCCGACTGCTCCCCTCTTGAGCCTCTAGGTAATTTGCCGCCACCGATCCCGATGAGCGCACGACCTGCTTAGCGTCTTCGCGAGACGCCAATGAAAGGTCCAACTGATTCACCCACTTTCTCACATCCCGGGCAAACCAGTAAGTACGTTCAGCGAGATCGTCAGGGGTATTGGACATCTTGATACTTGTTACTTGGCACTTGATACTTCCAAGTCCAGCAACTGCTGGACTTGGGCCACGTCCTTATCGCCGCGGCCGCTCAAGTTAATCACCAGGATCTCATCTGAACTCATCTCCTTCGCGCGCTTGATGCCGTGCACCAACGCGTGGGTGGATTCCAGGGCGGGCAGGATGCCTTCGAGTCGGGAGAACAATTGGAAGACGTCCATCACTTCGTCGTCTTCGGCATGGGCAAACTCGATGCGTCCGCGGTCGCGATAAAATGCGTGCTCCGGGCCGATGGCCGCATAGTCCAAACCGGCACTGACGGAGTGGGTCAGTTCAATCTGTCCGTCCGGATCCTGGAGGATGAACGTCTTACACCCCTGCAGCACGCCGAGCTTGCCACCCTCAAATCGGGCCGCGTGATCGCCCCGGGTAATACCGCGTCCGCCGGCTTCCACCCCAACCAAACGAACCGACTCTTCTTCGAGAAAATCAAAGAAGAAGCCGATGGCGTTGGAACCGCCGCCGACGCAGGCGATCATTTCGTCCGGTAAGCGCCCTTCGCGTTCGAGCAGCTGGGCTTTGGTCTCGCGGCCGATCACGCGATGAAAATCGCGCACCATCATCGGATACGGATGTGAACCCAGGGCCGAACCCAGAATGTAATGAGTTGAGCGGACATTGGTGACCCAATCGCGCATGGCCTCATTGATCGCTTCCTTGAGGGTCTTTTGCCCGGCTTCGACGCCGATACACTCGGCTCCCATCAGGCGCATGCGAAACACGTTCAATGCCTGGCGCTCCATGTCCACCGCTCCCATGTAGACGCGGCACTCCAATCCAAACTTTGCGCACACTGCCGCCGTGGCCACGCCGTGTTGACCGGCTCCAGTCTCTGCAATAATTCGCGTTTTGCCCATGCGGGTCGCCAATAAAGCTTGGCCGATGCAGTTGTTTATTTTATGGGCGCCGGTGTGATTTAAGTCTTCACGCTTGAAATAGATCTTCGCTCCACCCAGCTCACGGCTGAGGCGCTCTGCGTAATAGATTGGACTTGGACGACCGACGTAGTACTTAAGGTCTCGTTCGTAGTCGGCGATAAACTCTGGATCGACTTTGGCGGCCTCGTAGGCT
>CAKZMS010000478.1 GCA_937128785.1 uncultured Opitutaceae bacterium
CGGCGGCGTGTTGTAGGGCGTGTGCGGATCCCAGAGGTTGACGTGGAGAAACCAGTCATCCGCATCGGCGGGCTGACGGTCCAACCAGTCGCAGGTGAGGTTTTCCACCACGTCCCCCACTTCGAGGCCGCCTTCGCCGCAATTCATCACCTCGTTGAAACCGGCATACCAATGCCAGGCGGAGTGGCGTTCGCCAAAACTGCTGACGGCCGCCGTGCGCAAACCCGCCTGGCGGACACGGTTCATCCAACTGGTCGTGCTGAGCCGGGAAAAGAAACCGCGATCCGGTCCCTCGGGCCGCAGCTCCGAAGCCACGCCACCGTGATTGACCAACCCGGAGTGAATCCCGAATTGGCCGGTAAACAGCGACGTGCGCGAAGGCAGGCACGGCGCGTCGGAAACGTGGCACTGCTCATAACGGACCCCGTTGGCCGCCAAACCATCGATGACCGGACTGGTCGCCCGATGATAACCATAACAGCCGAGATGGTCGGCCCGCAGAGAGTCGATATCGAAGTAAAGAACACGCATGAGAAGGTATCGGGGTAAGAGTGACCGGGCGGCCCGCGCCCGCCGGGTCAGGTGGTGACGCCGACTTCGAGCTTCACTTCCACCGTCTGCTGACGCGCCTGCTCCGCCCTCAGGCAGTCCACCGCGAGCTCACCCATCTGTTCGAAGTCGACCACCAAGGTGCTCAACGGTCGATCGCCGCGCACCGCATTGGTGCCGATGCCGGTAAGCAGCCCCACCTTGCCCGGACAATACACGCCCGCAGCTTCAAGATCGGTCCGGAACCGGAGGGACCAGTTGTCATCCGGCGAAAAAATCCCCACGCGCTGCGGCGACTTTTTGAGCTCCTGCACAAACGCAGCCCGCTCCTCCGCCGCCCGGGGCCGGCGAATGCAGGACGCGTCAAATGCCGCGCCGATCTCCCGCGCCACCGCCGTCCCGGCCGCCATCGTCTGCTGCACGTAGTAGTCGTCGTGGGTGGAAATGAAATAGATCTTCTCGAAACCGCGGGCGTGCAGATGGGCAAACGCCAGCAGGGCGCTGCGGTCAAAGTCGGGATACACCGCCGAGACAAAATCGAGCTCCGTGCGGCGGTTGATGACGACCATGCGCTGCAGCCGGTCGCGGAACTTGGCCAGCACATCGTCGCGCCACACGTTGTCGAAGATGATCCCTTCGCAACTGTCGGCGTGCGTGCTGAAGAACTCCTCCAGAATACCCGTCTGCACCTTGGCGTCGGCGTAGCGGGGCTGACTGCTCGCATCAACCTGCAGAATGAGAGCCGGGTTGTGGATGAGCAACGTGCCCCGCTTGTAGAACGCGGAGCGCTGGGTCACCCCGTGCATGATCTCCTGCAGCACCAGACTCCATAGCTGCAGGCGCGGCAACATGCAGGCAAACGGCTGGACCGTATCCACGAGATGACGGGCCTCCGCAGCGTAAAACCTTCCCTTGCTGTGCTGCCAGAGCAGCCCCTCGTTTACCAGCCGCACGAGGATGCGGTAGGCGGTGGAGCTCGAGACGCCGTGTTCCTCCGCCAATTCCCGGGCAGGCGGCAACGGCACCCCCGTGGCCCATTCGCCCGCATCCAAACGTTTGCGGATCTCCTCCTGTATTTTTTGGTTCTTGGCAGACTGTTGACGCACGGCAGAGGCGATGGTGGTTGAAAACGCGGTCGCAAGAGGCGAACCAAACGACTTTCAGCAATCAGAAAAGTGACACAAAACGAAGCTCTTAATGAAACAAAATCAATTTTGATGCGATACTTCGCGTTCCGGCAGAGGTAACTCGGCCCGCGGCGCGGCCACCAACAACCGCTCGCGACCCGACTCATCCACGGCAACCCACCCCGCCGGAGTCGCCCGAAAATCGGTGAGGACGCCAAAATCCTGCGGTTCCACGGCAAGCCCCCCGAGCAGAAGAAGGCTGCGGGTGGCGGCCGGAGCGAGCCAATGCACCACCGGTTGATCCAAGACCGGGGCGGCCTTGAGCAGTTCCGCCATCGGCCGATGCAGCCCGGTGGTCCCCGGCTCGATGGCGCGTTGCACCACGCGCTCGCCATTCGAGAACCAATACAGGTTCAACCACGGCATGCTTTCGGTCGACCAAACGTAGGCCAACAAGGCGCCCGAGCGCGGATTCTGCAGGCACACATAGCCCCACTTCGCATCGTCCGGGAATCGCAGCGACGCGATGAAGCGACCGCGCTGACCGGGGACCTCGCGAAGATCCCGGCGCGCGTGGTTCTCGATGGCCCACGGCCACTCGACCCGGACATCTTCGACCGGCTTGCCTTGGCGATGGAGGATGCCTTGTCGGGCATTGGTGATAATTTGCCCGGAAGCGTCGGCCCAGGGAGCGGCCAGCGTGATGTGCTCCACCAGATTGTAAGGCCGCGATTCACCGGTCGGATTTCGCACCTCCGTGTGAATTGCGAATCCACCGCCCGCTGGCGCCAACCGGATTCGTCGCTGAGCCGTCAAACCCGAGCGGGGCAAGGTCGTCCCGATCTCCAGTTGCCCCGGCGTCGACGGAGCCAGCAGGTCCCAGGGAACCCGTGCCGCTTCCCCGTGAAAATCATACCCCGCTGCCTTTTCCTCCGAAGTGACCGGCCCCCAGCGGTCAAAGCACAAAAAATGTCCGAACGGCTCAACC
>CAKZMS010000479.1 GCA_937128785.1 uncultured Opitutaceae bacterium
GGATCCCGAGTGTACGGCTACGGCGTGCACCCCTTTGGCCTTGAAGTAGGCAATCCAATCAGCCCTCTCGCCACAGATACCGGCATACCGAGCAAACTCGGACGGTGGGAATCCCTGCTCAACGAGTAGATCGGGAACTCTAGGGTCGAATTCTTCTGACAGAAGTGAAGGAAATATAGCCGCCGCTAAGCGGTGTATTGGCTTATTTTTTCCAACGTAGTAGCCGACAATCTCTTCGACCATATCGAAGTCTTCGTGCCTCGCTGCCCTCGCGAAAAGTTGTTCCAGTGAAAGGTCTTGGGGTAAATCGTCGAGGTGGGTCCAACCGGACTTCAACTGGGTGTGAATTTCAGGGAAACGTTCGTTAAGATTCTTGCGAGCGGCGGATGCGACCCTGATCGAAGAATCAGTGGCGAGCAAAATAAGAAGACGTTGACCTGTTTGGGGATGGTAGGCGGCTCTGCTTCTTACTGCTGGATCCAAGTCCACCGCACTCTCCGCTAAAACCCAGTCCGGGATGTGCCGGTCGCGGAAGACCCATTCCCTGTCTTCCGGCGGCATTTCCCTTACCAATCGGTCAATCAAAGGAATTCGAATCCTATCGGGGAGTCCGTCATTTTGAGTCAGAAAACCTTGGAGTTCGAGATCGGAATCAGCAGCAAGCTTCTCGAAAACCTCGTCGGGCAATGCCGGGTTCTGTGCGAGGATATTCTTCGTCTCTTCGTAGTAGTTTTCGACCAACTCAATATATACTTCGGCTTTCTGGCCTGAAGCCCCCGCGAGCTTCTGCCGTATCTGGCTCGATTCGTTTATTTGTTGGTTTTGCTGAGCGGACTCGTTTTCGGCGACCAAGCCGCAGGTCAGCAACAAAACGGCCCAGGTGATTCGCCATGAACTGATGGATCGAGAGTTATTCATCGAGATGGGAAGCGATCAGCTGTTGTGCAAGCTGCGTTGCATGATGACGACGTCGAGCCAGCGATCGAATTTGAAGCCGACCTTTCGCATGGTGCCGGTGGTCTCGAAACCGAGCTTGGCATGGAGGGCGACCGAGGCGCGGTTTTCGGAATCACCGATCAGCGCGACCATCTGGCTAAACTCCGCCGCCGTCGCGTCGTCGATGAGCCGTTGAAGCAGTTGGCTGCCGATGCCACGGCCTCGTTTTTCAGGGTGCAGGTAGATGGAGTCCTCGACGGTGTGGCGATAGGCTCGTCGTTCGCGGAACGGACCCAGATAACCAAACCCCAGGATGTCGTCCTCATGTGCGGCCACCAGGAACGGGTAGCCGCGCCCGGTCAGATCAAGGAACCGCGCTTGCATGGCGGCGACGGAGGGCGGGTCCAATTCAAACGTGCCCGTCCCGTGCAACACATGGTGCGCGTAGATGGCCTGGATCGCGGGAACGTCATCCGCCGTGGCGGCGCGAAGGGTCGGGTTCATGACCGGAAAAATTAAAGCAGCGTGTTGTCGAGGAGGCGCGTTTGATCGAGCCAAGCCGCGAC